>CAIWTC010000441.1 GCA_903915485.1 uncultured Ignavibacteriales bacterium
CATACGGATCTTTGATGTTTTTTAATTTTTTATCTGCATAGCCGCGTATTTCTTTTATCTGCTCGTCTTTTGTTCCACCAAGACAAATTGCCCGCCGAGCTGAATTTGCCCTGTCTGCACTTAGTTCATAATTAGTATACCCCTGAACACCATGCGGAAATGGTCGTGCATCTGTATGCCCTTCAACCACCATTCCATTATTCAATTTTCCAAGTTCAGCTCCAACTGCAATCAGTAAGTGCTGCGCTTTTGCATTTAATTTAGCAGTTCCAATTTCAAAGAAAATATCATTTGCCTTAGAACTATCTAACAATTCAATTCTCAAACCTTCATCTGTCATCTCCATGTGAACAAATGAACTTATCTCTTTGAACTCAGGTGTTTCTTTAATTTTCTCTTCAATTTGTGCGCTCATCTTCTCGAGTTTTTTCTGTTCTTCTTCTTTGATGCGCCTGTCTTCAATAATTTTCGGATCTGTTATCTGAATTTTATTGCCCTCTATAACACTTGCGCCCTTACCTACTGCAACGCCGATAGGATTTTTAAAATATTCTGCTACCTTCTCACGCACTTCATTGCCCTGACTCATAATCCAAAGAACGATGAACAGAGCCATCATAGCCGTCACGAAATCTGCATACGCAACTTTCCATGCGCCGCCATGGGCACCGTGACCGCCTTTTTTAATTTTCTTAATAATGATTGGCGCATTGCCTTTTAAATCACCCGCCACTACTCTCTTTTACCTCTCAAATATGATTCAAGTTCTGTAAATGAAGGGCGTGCATCAGAAAAGATTGTTCTTCTCGCAATTTCAGCCGCAACAATCGGGGGATTGCCTTTTGCGTAAGCCACAATAGCAGTCTTAATCGTCTGCAGATATCTTGTGTCGCCTTCAATAAGATGACGAACATTCGTTGCTATCGGGTTGAAAAATCCATATGAAAGAAGTACGCCAAGAAATGTACCGACCAAAGCAGCCGCCACATGGTGACCAACTTTTTCCGCGCCTGCATTTATAGAACCCATAGTTACAATGATTCCAAGCACCGCGGCAACAATTCCTAAACCCGGCAATGCATCAGCCATCTGACCAAGCAGTCCCGGAATAGGCGCCATTTCATTTTCGAAAGTATCAATTTCAACTTCCATCAGCGATTCCAATTCATGGGGAGGAACGCCTCCTGATAACATCACTTTAAGTGTATCGCAAAAAAACGATAATGCGACTTCATTATTAATAAAACTTTTATTCCGGTTGAGGATTTCGCTTTCTTGCGGTTTCTCAATATGCTTTTCAATTGCCAGCAAACCATCTCTTTGCGCTATTAAAAATAAATCATAAAAAGATTTAAGCAGTTCCATACTATCTAGTTTTGAAGTGTGCTTTCCCGCTATCGCTCTTGGAATAGCAGCACCCATTTTCTTAATTGTACTGATATCTGCAGCGATGAGCAAACTTCCTATAGTTGCTCCGCCGATTGTTACAAATTCAGATATCTGAATGAGAACGGCTAATTGTCCGCCGGCCATCGTAAACCCGGCAATAACTCCGCCAAAAACTATTATAGCTCCAATAATTACTAACATAATCTATTGCTTATCCCAATCTATTTTTCTTGATTATCATCTTCGAGTTTTTTTAGTGCTTGAATAAGTTGCTCACATTTGAGCTGAACAAACATCCAGTCTGTATCAGTCACTGCATCCCGCCGCTCTATTTCTGAGGCAATCTTTGTAATATTAAATTGACCTATGGTGCTTCCGCTACCCTTTAATTCGTGGGCAGTGGTTTTAATCATCTTAAAGTCCCGCTTCTTCAGGCCTTCGAATATCTGTTCCCTCTTTGAAGGCACAGCGAGTAAAAATACTTTGGTTAAGTCTTTCTGAAGCTTTGCAGAATCAGCATCGGAAATTAACTTCTTATTTTCTTCTTTATCAAAAAGTTTTTCTCCAAGTACTTCATTAACATAACGGATAATTGTTTCTTTCTGCAGAGGTTTGGATATTACTCTATCCGCACCCGCCTCAATTGCCGCCAAAACATTTCTTTTATCTGTGTTTGCGCTGATTACGATTACAGGAATATCCTTGATTTCAATCAGCACCTTCTTTACCTGAAGCATCTTTATACCGTCAAAATTCGGCATCATCAAATCCAGGAATATAATATTAGGGCGCAGTTCAACCGCTTTCTGAAGACCCTCAAGTCCGTCAGTGCAAGTCACCACCTCAAAATTATAATCCTCAAAAAAATGCCTCAGCGCGTGCAAAATCACATCGGAATCATCAACCACCAGCATCTTTAGATGCCGCGGCAGATTTCCCGGAGGAAGAATCTTTTGCTCAGTCATTCCCATCGCGCTTATTGATTTTTAGCGAAGTCAAATCAGCAGGCGGTTTAACATCCCGTAATACTTCTGCAGCTTGTTTATTTACAAATTTAATGTTTTCATACAATTCATCTCTGAGGATTTTGATACTAGTCGGTGCTTCAATTCCGATCTTTATCTGTGTATCAGAGACCGCGACAATGCTGATAACTATATCAGCACCGATTCGGATTTTTTCATTTACTTTTCTTGATAATACCAGCATATGATTCTCTTTCCCTAATTTTCGACAAATAATTTATAATCAATAGGATAATCATCATTATCGAATATTTTCTGAGTTCCTGTTTTCTCAGTCTGGTTTACATATACCGGCGCTTTCAAGTTTACAGTAATTTCCGCTGGATTTTTATCCAGTTTTACAATACCATAAGCCACGACTTCATCTTTTTCTTCAAAGTCGTTCATTAATAGTCGTACAGGGAAAAGTGGGAATACAATTTCCGGCTCTTCTACTGAGGTCAACCAAAAAAATAGCTCGTCTTCCTGACTCAGCAAAACATATTTCTTTAGGTTTTCGAATCCAATTATTCCGTCACTGAATGACAGAATTATTCCATCATCGAATTCAACTTCACCAAACTGAATTGTTTGTAGTTTCATATATAATCCTTTATTACTGTGCTTATTAATTATTGTTCCTAAATAGAAACACTATTATAAAAACTGAAATTGCACTCCCTATAATCGTAAATTTTCTTATCAGTTTAAAATTACAATATCAACTCGACGGTTATTTGACCTTCCTTCGGGCGAATCATTTTTGGCTATCGGGTGATATTCCGCATAGCCTACTACTGAGACCCTCCCTGGTTGTAGTGCTTCTTTATCCATCAAATAGAATGCTGTGTTTGTTGCCCGCGCCACCGATAAATGCCAATTTGAAGCAAATCCTCCGCCAAGCATTGGGATGTTGTCGGTGTGTCCTTCAATTCTTATGTCATTCGGCAATGTACGCAATGCCGGGGCTAACTTTTTTAATATTATTTTAGAGTACTCTGTTAATTCTGCTTTTCCCGATATGAATAATATGTCATCTAATATTCTTATCGTGAATCCGCGGTCAGTCTGAATTAACTGTACCGACTTATTCAATTGATTATCATCAAGCGATTGCTTTATCAACTCCTTCGTTCTCTTAAAAGGGTCAGACTTTGCAATCATCATAGCACCGCCCGCTGCAGATGCGGAGACTACAGTCGAACTGTCATAAGTTCCAAAATACTGTCCTGCCGCTTGAACCACTTTGCGATACTTCTGCAAATCAACATTAGAAAAAGCGTAAAGAAGAATAAACAAACCGAGCAATAGAGTGATAAGATCGGCATATGTAATAATATACCGGTCGCTGCTCTCCGCTTCTTCGTGAAAAATTTCTTCTTCCGAAATTAAGCGAGCACGAGTTCTTGCTCTCCTTGGGAAAGGAGACTTGCCATTCTTGCTTTGATTAGCGAAGGAATCTCCCCGCTGTGGAGTGCTAACACTCCCTCCAGGGATACCTCCATTAACCGTTTCTCTTCTATGTGACATTGCTTTAGTTTATCGCCTATTGGAAGCCAAAAAATATTTGCTGTCAGCACTCCCCATAGCGTTGCTATAAATGCTGATGCAATACTATGTATTAATTGCGAAGGGTCGCTCCCTGCATTTGCAAGGGTCATTATCAATCCTAACACTGTTCCGAGTATCCCCATCGTTGGAGCGTATCCGCCCATCTTTGAGAATATTACTATATTTGACATATGCCTTTCGGTCATTGCCTTCATTTCATATTTAGCAATCTGCTCAATCGTTTCAGCATCGGAACCGTCTAACAAAAATCTCATCATTTTTCTTGTGAAATAATGTTCAAACATTTCAATATCTTTTTCTATTGAGAGCAAACCATATTGCCTCCCCCTGATTGCCAACTCCGCAAATGTTTCAATCAATCCGGTAGTGTTATAGGTCTGCGGGAAATATGCTTTTCTGATTAATGAAAACATTATGAAAAACTTTTCCATCCCGAAACCGATTATCACCGCTGAAAATGTACCCCCGAAGACAATCAGCATTGCCGGCATTAAAAATAACGCCTTCATGCTTCCTCCCTCAAAAAGGAAGGCTCCGAATATTGACATGATTCCTAAAATAAAGCCGTAAATCGACCCTGAATTTTTTTTCATAGATAGTCAACTAAAGATTTTGGTAAAATCATTGAAGATGTTTTATAAAGAATTTCAGTAGAATATTGTGCTGTTTGTAATTCGATTGATGCTTTCGCAACATCAACATCTTGTTCTTTTGAAAGTAAACTTTGGAGTTCTAATGTTTGTGACTGCATCATATCGCTGGTGGCAATCAATCTATTCTGAATTCCGCCTGCTTCAGCAAGTTTGCTGAGTATACGATCATTAAAATCCGTAAGCATCGTTAATTGTTCATTGCTTGGAAGATTTCCCGCTGCCAACCCGTCTGAGATTGATTGTATCATGTTCAGCATATTAGTCGGTTGCGATAATGAACCGCTTACCGAGGTAGCAGAACCTTCTGTCATTGATGAAACATCAATGGAAAAACTAATTTTTGACTGCTGATTATCTACAAATATCTTTGAGGGAACTTTTCCGTTTATTGTGGTTAGCTTTCCGCTAATTGCATCAAACTTTAGAGAATTACTTCCCGCTGTAACCTGTACGCCTTTTGAATCAGTTACCGAGTAACTCATTGAATAAGTATTATCTGCCGTCTTTGTATAATTAATTGCTGCAGAGTATTTAGTTCCGTCAGCACTGCTTAATTCTGTAATATTTGAAGTGGTCGTTCCTACTACCGCATTTTTGTCTACGCTTCCGCTTTGTTTTAACAACGATTGGAATAGTTCCTCGCCGCTTATATTAATCTTCTGCTCAACAGTCGGGGATATTTTAATGTTCTGTGTTCCGCCAATATCCTTCGTATTTCCAAACCACTTTTGGTCTTCACTATATGGTGCGGAAGCACTATTAGTTCCGGAAAACAAATATTTTCCTTCGACATCTGTATTGGAGTATTGAATAATCGACTGCAAAGATGTCTTCACTTTTTGTGCAAAAGTACCAAGGTCAGCTTTGTTTACAGAATTCTTAGCCTCAGCAAGATTCGTAAGAATATTTTGAGTTTCCGTGGACATACCCTCCATGGACTTGGTCGTGGAGTTTAGATAACTTAAACCACTATCAATACTCTTTGAGTATGTATTATTAGAAGAAATCTGTTCCGATAGTTTATTTATTCGCGCAGTCAGAAGCGGTGAATCAGAAATTTTCTGCACCTTTGTCTGTGAAGCAATTTGAGTTTGAAGTTTCGATAATGTTTTCTTCGACTGATTCAAATTACTTAAATAAGTGTTTTGTATGTAGGCATCTGTTATTCGCATATAGAACTCTATTTCAATTTCTTTTTTTAGTTATACCGCTTGAAGTAATGCATCGAACAAATCGCTTGCAACTTTAATCAACTTTGCAGATGCATCGTAAGAGCGCTGAAACTTAAGTATGTTTACCATTTCCTCATCAACAGAAACTCCTGAGTAACTTGCTTTTTGATTTTCCAATTGCATAATTACCGAACTCGATGATTCGGTAGATTGGTCAGCACTATTAATTCCGGTTCCAATATCATTTACAAAGCCTGCGTATGTATCTGATACCGTGAGCCCGTTATCAAGTTTGGTATCTTTAGCTGCAGCTATTTGTAAGGCAATAGAATTATTAGCAGAACTTCCATCAGCTGAAATTGCAATATTTTTCAGATCACCGGTAATGGCAGAATTGATTTTCAATATTCCGTTGCTATAACCTTCGAAAAACGGAACACCCGTTGTCGGCGGTTTCTGATTCGTGTATCCCGAAGAATGAAGTTTATTCACCGAATCCACTATACCTCTGCCAGTATCATCAAGTTTCTTCGTCAGCCCCGGAAGTACAGTATTATAAAGTTGTGAAACTGCGCCAAGGTCTCCACCCTGTATTGTCGCCGAATTATTACTGTCAGTAGTTTTAATTCTCATCTGACCGTTTTCCTCAACGGCTTTGAACTGCAATACATTAAATTTATCAACGGCAATTATTCCGCCTAACGAAATAGTTGCGGTATTTTCTTTATCAAAACTAACATTAATGTTTACTGATTTACTTAGGGTATTAATTGCTTCATCTCTTTTATCCATCAAATCATTTGCATCATTGCCTGAAGCCTTGGCTTCAAATATTTGTTTGTTCAGAGTTTGAATTGTCTTTAAATTATCATTTACTGAATTTACTGTTGAGGTTGCTTCACTCATTAAGTCAGGTTTCATTCTTTGAATTCCTTCATAGAGCCCCTGAAGTTTATTTGAAACTTGTTGAGTACTCTGAAGCACACTCTGTCTAAGCGCAACCGATTCAGGGTTGACCGATAAGTCATTCCAAGAACTGTAAAACTTATTCATTAAAGAAGAGAGTCCCTGCTCGCCTGGTTCTGAAGTTAAGGATTCAACTTGTGAAAGATATGTTGATTGCTTGGCAGCGCTAGAGTTTTGACTGTAATATTGCCTGAGTTGTGAATCAATTAAATTATCTTTTACTCTTGTTACATTCTGCATTGTTACGCCCGCACCTAAAATTCCGGTTTTCCCGGAATTGGATGTGTTTGCGCTTAGAACAACTTTCTGTCTGCTGTAGTTAGCATTATTAGCATTAGCAATGTTATTTGATGTAACAGATAATGCCTGCTGATATGCTAATAAGCTTGACGAACTTATATTTAGTAAACTGGTTAAACTCATAAACTATGCTCTTCTATCAATCAATGAAGTATTTGATTTACCCATCAGCGCCTGAACTGCTCCGTTATAAAAAGTACGCATATGCTGAATGAGAAATAAATTTTGAGCATTCTCTTCATTTAACTTTACGATACCCTCGC
>CAIWTC010000442.1 GCA_903915485.1 uncultured Ignavibacteriales bacterium
GGCAGTCTCTCTCAAGCGGAATAGGCAAGCCCAGAGCGGGTACAAGTGATATATCATGCGTTACTTCATCAGGACCATACACAATAGAAGCGGGACAAAGTATTGATGTAGCATTCGCATTGACAGCGGGGGCATCGATTGAAGAATTACGAAACTCAATAGCATCGGCGAGAAGTAAATTTAATTCTATAGTTTCAGATGTAAATTCACATGATTATGCTGTTATTAATAAACAGTTTGTGCTTGAGCAAAATTATCCGAATCCGTTCAACCCAAGCACAGTGATTAAGTTTTCGTTACCGGTGAAATGTCAGGTTCGGCTTGATGTATTCAATAGTCTTGGAGAAACTGTAAAGAGTATCGATAGCAGAGTCTTTAATTCAGGTAACAATGAAATCGTTTTTGACGGAAGCAAGTTATCGAGTGGAATTTATTTCTATTCGCTGACTGCAATTTATATTGATAATGGAGAAGTGAACCGAAGCGTTAAAAAAATGATTTTGCTTAAGTAAAGTCATTTGCTCTTAGTATAGCAGAATAGGCTGAATAAACTGCACTAATATTAGTGAAAATAATTTAATAAATTGTTTTATGAATAAAATAAATAAATTCGAGTTTCTATTCTTATTAGTTTTATTGACTGTTCCTACATTATATGCGCGGACAGTTTCTCCCGATTCCGTCAGCGCAGATATTGTTACTATCAAATCACGACTCAATACTGAATATCTCAAATCTACAAGGAGCAGTGCTGCGACTTATTTGGCAAATCAGGATACTTCCGGTATGTGGAAGGATGTAAACTATGCAGATACTAACCGCACAAATTGGACACCCATTACACATCTAACCAGAATCAACGCCATGTCGGTTGCATATAAGACCCCCGCTGATGCATCATATCTATCTGCAAATATGCTTAATGGAATTAAAAAGGGTTTGTTATACTGGTATTCGCGCAAGCCTGTTTCGCTTAACTGGTATCAGAATCAAATAGCACAGCAGAGGCAATTGATGCCGATTATGATAATGCTTGAAAACGATTTAAAGGGGGCCATACTCGATACGGGAATTGCATATCTTCTTGACCCTACTCAGGTTGCGGCATCAGTAACAACAGGTGATAATTTGTTTTCGTTTGCTAGCGAACAGCTAGTAAGAGGTTCGCTGAGGAATAATGATTCAGATGTTGTAAAAGCATCCAACTATTTTCAGAATGAAATACGCATCAGCAATGTTGACGGCTCGATTCAAGCAGATTTTAGTTTTCATCAGCACGGTGCGCAACTTTATAATGGAGGGTATGGACTAGAGTTTTTGGGAACGGGGACATATTTTGCTGCAATTCTTCTGAACACTAAGTACGGATTTGCTGCATCAAAAATTACTATGTTGTCTGATTTCCTATTAAACGGAACGCGGTTAATGATTCGTGGAAAACTGCTTGACTATGGTGCTATTGAAAGAGGCATTACACGAAAAGGTGGGAGCGCTAATGCTACCGGAGTGCAAGATGAATGTACCCGGCTTGCTACTTTTATTCCATCTAACGCTGCTTTATATAATGACCTTTATTCCCATACAGCAGGCACAGGCAAAACTTATAGTTACATTGGCAACAAACATTTTTGGTGTTCTGATTTTATGACTCATCAGAGGGCGGGATATTATACTTCAGTAAAAATGGTTTCATCCAGAACAAAAGGAACTGAAGTTGTTAATTATGAAAATCTCAAAGGCTATTGGCTTCCGTTTGGTTCAACTTTTATTTGTAAAACCGGAACAGAGTATCTTGATATTTTCCCTGTCTGGGACTGGGCACGGATTCCCGGAGTAACCGGACCACATTCATCGGTTATTCCAGGTTTGCCTTCAACACAAAATCAACCTAATACTTTTGTAGGCGGGGCATCTGATGGAATGTATGGTGCAGCGGCGTTGTCGTTTAATAAACTTTCAACTACAGGCAACAAAGGCTATTTTTATTTCGATGAAGAGTTCGTTGCACTAGGAGCGGGAATAACATCTACTCATGCAGATACTATAAACACAACGATAAATCAATGTCTATTGACAGGTAATACTATTGTTGATGGAGTTACTACTTCTGCCGGAATTTATTCTCTGAGTTCAGCGTCGTGGATACTTCATAACAATGTTGGGTATGTCTTCCCTGATAAACCGAAAACTAATCTTTCTATAACCACGCAAAAAGGAACATGGAAATCCATTAATGACCAATATACAGCAGATACTATTTCTCTGGGTGTGTTTCAACTTTACCTTAATCACGGCTACAAACCTATAAATGCTTCTTATCAGTATATAGTGCTTCCGGTTACAACTCAGTCCAGAGTTCAAGCCTACGCTTTAAGTCCTGCAGTTCGTATTTTATCAAACAAAACCAGTGTTCAAGCGGTCAGGCATGATTCTTTGAAAGTTACTGAAGTTATATTTTATGCTGCTGATAGTGTAACGATAAATTCCGGTTATGTTATTTCTGCTGATAAACCCTGCGTTGCAGTTATTAATGAATCCGGTGATTCGTTAAAAATTGCTTTATCAGACCCTTCAGTTACAAATACTTTAATCAATATTACTTTAAGAGTAGATGGAGTTAAAACTGTTATTCCATTCACATTGCCAACAGGGTTTTATGGCGGTTCAAGCGTTATTAAAACTATAAAAACAATTTTAACTGAAATTCCAAAAAATAAATATCTACCATTGCAATTTGAGTTGGCACAGAACTACCCCAACCCGTTTAATCCTTCAACGATAATTAATTACACTGTTCCGGTAGAAAATCGGGTGTCGCTAATGGTATATGACATATTGGGAAAGGAAGTTCGGTCTCTTGTCTCTCAAGTGCAGAAGGCCGGAAGTTACAGCGTGAGATTTGACGGCACAGGGTTGCCGAGCGGGCTATATTTTTATCAATTAAAGTCCGGAGATTTCTTGAAAACAAACGAAATGATTCTCATAAAATAAAACGGCTATCTTTTCAAAATATTTAAACCAATTTTATCTTTATATTGTCTAATTATAATAGATAATTTTCCTAAAACGACAGAGATAACAGTTGAAAAATATAGTAGTAGTTTTACTGGGCTTGATATTAGTCCTTCCCGCCTATTCACAATCCTTCAATTTTACCGGCAGTGTTCTGGATTCAAAAGACAATTCGCAATTATTTGGAGCAAGCGTTCAACTTAACAAGGTTGGTGTTCAAGGCTCTCCTATCGGCAGAATAACTGACAAATCAGGTTCTTTCAATTTTGCCGGGATTGCGCCGGGGCTGTATGTCATTGAAGTATCTTTTGTCGGATACGATGATTTGATTGACACACTGCGGTTATTCCGGAAATCAGTCGAAGGGAAAAAAATGTTTCTTTCGCCTAAACCCGTTAAGATGAATGAAATTGAAATAACAGGCAAAGCTATTCAAGCAGAGCAAAAAGGGGATACGATTCAGTTTAACGCATCTGCATTCAAGACAAATCCTGATGCAACTGCTGAGGATCTTGTGACTAAAATTCCCGGCATCCAAAATGATAACGGAACTATGAAGGCACAAGGCGAAGAAATTAAAAGAGTGCTTGTTGACGGCAAACCTTTTTTCGGAGATGACCCTTCGCTGACACTTCGAAATTTACCTGCAGATGTAATTGATAAAGTGCAAGTGTATGACCGCATGAGTGACCAGGCGCAGTTCACCGGATTTGATGATGGTAACTCAAGCAAGGCGATTAACATTATTACCAGACCAAATAAGAGAAACGGTAAATTTGGAAAACTTTATGGCGGATTAGGTGATAATGAAAAATTTGCTTCAGGATTAAATCTAAATATTTTCAGCGGCGACCAAAGAATTACATTGTTAGGACTTGCCAATAACATTAATCGTCAGAATTTTTCTCCACAAGATATTTTAGGAACGAGCGGTTCAAATAATTCAGGCGGCGGTGGAATGTTCGCAAGAGGTGGTGGCTCAGGTGGCGGAGGCGGAAGAAGATCGTTTGGCGGTGACGGTGGTGGTTCGGGAGTGAACCCGTTTAATTTTATGGTCGGTGGACAGAACGGCATAACAAAGACTTATTCAGCCGGCGGAAATTTTATTGACACATGGAATAAAAGTCTTCAGATTAACGGCAGTTACTTTTTTAATTATGCGAAGAA
>CAIWTC010000443.1 GCA_903915485.1 uncultured Ignavibacteriales bacterium
CTGTCAGCACTTTGAATTGAAGCATTTTCAGCAGTAGGAGATTTGGTTGGGTCGTTAAGTTTATAAACTTTTGCCGTTGTTGCTGTTGTTGTTGAAACCGTTTTTAGAGCATAAGTAAAGGACTTAACTGAATCTAAACCATTTGATGTTTTAACCCATGAAGAATCGCTTTTTATTAAGGATGTTGAACTACTGGTTGCAGATGTAGGAGCATCTAATTGAACTTTTCCTATATAAGTTGAAACACCGGCATCAATTGCCAAGTTAGCTTCTGTGAATGGAAGAGAAACACCAAGTCTTCCAATAATATCCTTATTATTATCTGTTTCAGCACCAATACCGTTACCGTTAAATAAACCCAATTTGAGGTTGAAAATGTTGAGGAATCCATCTTGAGGCCTAATTTCAAGTTTTGCTCCTAACTCTCTTTCGCCGGGGAATAAGGTTTGGAACATTCTGGTGCGCTCAGGGGTTTCGCGGCTGCTTGATGAGTATTCAATTTCAAAACCGAAGGGACGATTGAAAAGACCTGCCCAAAGTTCTGCAGTACGCATCCATGGTTCTTTAACGGTAATATAAGCGTCTTTTGTTGAAAGACCGCCTTCATTAATATCAAATTGAACCACATAATTTGTTAAATCATTATCGTAATTAAATTTAATACGACCTCTTCTAATCATCATGCGGTTATGTGTGAAAGTTGCAAAGTTGCCACCCGCAAATGATTTGACATTATCATTTTGGGCTGATTGAAACTGTGCTTGGATATATCCGGAAACTTTTATCTTTTTGATTGCATCAAGAGTTGATTTCATTTCCAAAAGAGTTTCATTGATACCGTCGACCTGACCTTTTAGCTCACTGACTTTTTCATCAGTTGAAACTTCAAGGGTGTCTTGAGCAAAGCTGATTTTAGTTCCCATCAGCGCAAGGAGCAAGAAGAGCGTAGTGACTAATTTCATATTTCGATTCTCAAATTAATTAATAAAAATTCTGTCAGTAACTTAATGCTGCATGGTTAATAGAATATTACGGCATCATTAAGAAATTGTTAAGAAGGATATTTGGTGATTTATTGAGATAAAAATGTATTATTTTTACAAATAAAAAGAATGGAAAGAATGAAGAAAATACTATTAGTTGACGATGAGCCAGATTTACTAGAAGTAATTGGGTATAATCTCAAGAAAGAAGGGTATTCAGTAGTAACTGCTTCCACCGGAAATGAAGCTTTGTCGCAAAACTTTTCGGATATAGATTTAATCATACTTGATGTGATGCTTCCCGGTATGAACGGCTTTGATATTTGTAGAACTCTGAAGGCTGAACCACTTTCGGCAGACATTCCCATAATATTTCTTACCGCAAAAAACACTGATATTGATGAAATCATTGGCTTGGAGATAGGCGCAGAAGATTATATAGTAAAGCCCGTAAGTTTAAATAAACTTATGGCGCGTATCAGAACAATATTCCGCCGTGATAATGCCAAGCAGGCAGAACCGCAGAAATTGATAGTTGAGGGGATGGTAATAGATGTCGATAATTATTCTGTTATAATTGATGAGCGGACAATCAGTTTCACCCGCAAGGAATTTTCAACACTCATATATTTAATTCAAAACCGTGGGCGGATAGTTACACGCGATTCATTGCTGGATAAAATATGGGGTGATGAAGTTGTGGTCGGGGCAAGGACAATAGATGTTCATATCAGAAAAATAAGGGAAAAGCTTGGGGAGAAAGATGAACTTATAGAAACGCTTAAAGGTATCGGTTACAGGTTTAAGAAATGAATCTGAATACAATCCGTAATAAAATATCTCTTACATATATAGTATTCGCGCTGACTATAGTTGGGGTGATAGGCCTGGTGATAGATTATGAGATGGAGTCAATTGTAAGTAACAATATTGAAACGGGTTTGCTTAATGAGATAGATTTACTAAGTAACTATTTTCAGAATGCTTCGGATAAATCCTTGGATGTTACAGCGCGGAATATGCACCAACATTTTGAGCAGACGCAGATACGCGTTACTGTAATCGACAGTCTCGGCAAAGTGCTTCTTGATTCTGATATTGAGGAAAGTAAAATAAAGGATGTTGAAAATCATCTACACAGACCTGAAGTGCAGTTGGCCTCGGTATATGGA
>CAIWTC010000444.1 GCA_903915485.1 uncultured Ignavibacteriales bacterium
ACAGAACTTGCATCTTGGAATGCTGAAGTATGGACTCGCTATGGCGGACTTTTATTCGATGAAAAAGAATATGATAAAGTTATTGAGACACTCTCCGAAGCAGTGAAAAAATTTCCGGAAGAATTTGGAATTTCAATGCTGCTTGGGATTTCATATGCACAAAAAAATAATTATATTGATGCCGAACCGCATCTCGAAAAGGCAAATGAATTAGATGCAAATAATCTCAATGCTATCAGCGCGTATGCTTATACTTTAAGCAAAGTGGGCAAAGGCGAAAAGGCTATTGAATACTTACGAAAAGGAATTCAGATTGATTCTGCCAATGTTGATTTGATTTCCGAAATAGGACTCATCTATGACAACATGGAAAAATGGACTGAGTGCGACAGCGCTTATTTGGCGGCGCTTAAACTTAATCCTGACAACGCACTAGTCCTTAATAACTATGCATACTCTCTTTCAAAGAGAAGTTCAAGATTAAACGAAGCACTTGCAATGGTTGATAAAGCACTTGTGAAAGACCCCGGAAGTTCATCATACCTTGATACAAAAGGATGGATACTTTTTAAGATGGGGAACTTCCGTGAAGCAAAAAGATTTATCGAGGAATCATTAAAGATTAACAACGACCGTGAAGAAGTTTTAGACCATCTTGGTGATGTTGAATTTAATTTAGGCAATAAAGAAGAAGCCATCAAACAATGGAATCGCGCTTTAGAATTGAATAAATCCAACAGCAAGATTAAAGAAAAGATTGAGAAAGGAATACAGTGATTAGATATTTTAAAAACTACTTGGTTATTTTCCTCGGTGTCATAGGAGCATTTCTATTTTCTAATTGCTCCGCACCTAAACAGGTAGAAACTCCTGTTGAACTGCTATCCGCAGAGAGACTAATAAACAAGCTAGAAGCCAACAGAAGAAAAATTCGTTCGTTTGAAGGAACGGGAACTATTGGAGTAAAGACTCCGTCATTTAATAATGAAGCGTCATTCAAGATTGTAGTTGTCAAACCCGATTCAATTCAACTTTCTATTTACGGACCGTTCGGCATCGACCTCGCTCAGATATTAGTTACCAAAAATAGTTTTTCGTTTTATGAGGCACTTCACAACACGGCATATGTCGGAAAATTGAATAACGATATTCTTAAAGAAATATTCAAAATAGATTTACCCCTCACAGAACTTATTGATGCGTTCACAGGTGCAGCAAACTTCAGCACGCGCTTATATAAAGAACCAGATTTCTTTGCAATCGCCCAAGACAAGTATTTACTTACTTATGTAGATTCGGCTAATACCACTATCACCCGCTATACTGTTGATGTTAAAGACTTGAGTGTAATTTCTTCGAAGGTTGAAGACTTCAGTGATAAAGTATTGATGCAGAGCGAGTATTCATCATTCATTATTCCTGAAACAGTTCCTTTACCTCAGCATATTATAGTTAAACAGGAGAAAGTAAAGCAGTACCTGGATATTTACTATAGCAGCATCAACACTAATAAAAAAAATATTAAAATAGATTTTTCCATTCCCAAGGATGCCGATATAATTAAATGGTAATTCGACTCACGGTATTTTTCTTTGCATTAAGTCTATTCAGTTTCAGTTACTCCCAGAAAGGGCGCACTGTCGCTCAGCCTAAAACCGAGACCAAGCAGAAAGAACTTTCCAAACTCAGGGAAGAGATTTCAACTATAGAGGGACAACTGAATAAAATCGGAACTAAAGAGAAGAAAACTTTTTCCACGATTGAAAAATTCAACAAGCAGATATTCCTGATTAACAAACTTGTCTCCAACCTAAAGGAAGAAGAAGAAGAAAAGCAGATGCAGATTGAAGAAATTCAAGGACAAAGTGAAAATCTTCAAAAGGAACTCGATAACCTTAAGAAAAACTACTCTTCTTATGTAAATGCGACATACAAAAAATTATATCAGAATAAATTATTATATCTGCTTTCCGCAAAATCAATTTCACAGGGAATACTCAGGCAGTATTATCTAAAAACTTTTTCCGAGCGCGGCAAAGGCGACGCTGAGAGAATTGCAAGGACGCAATTTGATTTAAGAAAGTTGGAAGAAGAAATTTCCCGTGAAAAAAATATTAAGCAGGCTATCATAGTTCAAAAGTCTGAAGAGGAATTGAGATTAACTTCCAAATCAAAAGAACAGCAGGTTGCATTAAAAAAAATAAAGGGAGATAAAACTCAGTTAAAGAAAGAATTGGATGAGAAGAAATTAGCTGAATCTCGAATCAGAGATATCGTTGCAAAATTAATTGCCCGCGACAAAGAACGGGAACGGCAGCGCGAGATTGCAGAAAAAGAATTGCGAAATAAAAACGCATCAAAGAAACCGGGAGCGACTGCAAAGGAACCCGAGGTCACCGTTCGTAAAACACCTGAACCCATCAGCGGTGCGCTTACTTCCTTAAAAGGAAAAATGGGATGGCCTGTCAGCGGGAATATCATTCATCATTATGGCGAAAATAGAAATTCGTCAACAAACACCGTATCGTTAAGTTATGGTGTTGATATTAAAACTTCATCCAATGCACCGGTGAAATCAATTTATGCCGGTGAAGTATCCGCAATAGAATTTCTGCCTGGATATAGAACTGTCATTATCATCTCACACGGAAGCGAATTCCGCAGTGTTTACGGAAACCTTGGCTCAGTTAATGTGAGAGAAGGACAAAAAATCGCTGCAGGAACAGTCATCGGCAGCGCCGGCGAATCCATTGAAGGCTATCAGATACATTTTGAAATCTGGAGTGAACGGCG
>CAIWTC010000445.1 GCA_903915485.1 uncultured Ignavibacteriales bacterium
CATCCCTTTGTAAGAACCTCCTCCATTACCGGTATTGGCGGAAGATAAAATTCCTCTTCCTAAGACAGAACCTGTAACATGTGTGCCATGCCCTGTTACTGTATTAGCAACAATAGTATCTATCGAGGTTGGATAATTCGAGTAATCTTTTTTGGAATAGCTAATCGGTAAATCAATGTTTGAAGATGAAGAATCCAGTCCTGAATCTAAAATAGCAACTTTAACACCGGTGCCGGTCCATCCCCTCGCCCAGGTAGAATCAGCTTTAATTGATTTTGCGGCCTGATTATTCAAGGGGTATGAAAGCATTTCCCCATCATCAATCTTGTTTACAAAACTTTTACTTAAAACACTTTCAATAGAGCTTATAGGAACAACCGCCAAGAAGTAGCCGAAAGGGTGATTTATCATTGGAGGAGTCCAGGAACTTTCATAAAGGACTACTCCCTTGTCTTTTAATTCCTGTTTTTGTATTTCACTCGGATAATCTGAGAAATAAAGTATTGAAATTATTTTTAAATTGTTACCCTCAAGTGCTTTATTGGATGTGAGTAGTTTTTCTTCAATTCTTTTATAATACATTCCCGAGAATATTTTATTCGAAAAAGACCCTGATAAAACTGAATTAATCTTCGCTTTCCTAAGTTTAATATCCTGAGGAAAAAAGTTAACAGCAAAAAACAAAATAATAAGGCAAAGTATTCTCATATTCCTCGTTAATATAAAAGAATATTTTGAAATAGTTAGTGCTATAAATCCCCTATTTTTATGTCATTTTGGGTTTGTTTCAAAATTTTAAATTATCTCAAAACTTCAATTGTCACCATACTTATCCGAAACCTGTGAAGATGAGGTCGAGATTGAACATATAACATTCCCGTTTGATCTAAGTCAGACCTTATGAATGCTTAAGAATAAGTGTTATTACTTCCCCAAATTTACTGCAAGCTGAAAAGATACAACTCTTCCATCTGCGTTAGATGCGATAAAGTGATTTTCATCAATTTGTGTTAATCTGTTTATCGGAGCTGAACCCATAAACAATATTTTTCTCACTTCATCCCCGTTTAGCAAATAAATGAACCCTGAACTAGATGTTGATAGAACACCGTATTGAGTTTCTATTGGCTCAATCGGGGAATAATCTCTCCCGAAAGGCAAGTCATACTCTTCTACTATTTTTCCATTGTCAGATGACAGAATGAAAAATTTATTCTCTCTACTTTTAACAAATACTTTCTTTAAATCTTTGCTCAATCCTATCGACTCAAATGCGTTACACTCCTTTGAGGTCCAGTCAGATGTGCCAAGCAGCAAATCAACTTTAGTAACGGTTCCATCGGGTGAAGTAATATATACATCCTCTCCGTCTGATTGAGGGAAACAAGCAGCAGGAGAATTTTGAATATTCTGCTGAGCAGTCCATCTCCAATTTAATACTCCCGTGTACTTATCAATACAGTAAAGATATCCATCCCAGGCACCGTATATAATTCTGTCACCAATAATCAAAGGTCGTGTTTCAATTCTGCCCTGGGATTTATTGCACTCCCAAATTGAATTCATGGATGCCGCATCGTAACAAATCATTTTACCCTCTGCGGTGCCAAGGATAACTACATCTATTGTGTCGTCTCTATACGGCATTTTGTAGGACACAGGGTAAGATGTGAATGGCTCCCCGGTACCGATGCTCTGAATAGTTTTTCCAGTGGCAGGATCAAGCGAATAAATGTCTCCGTCTAATGTTGCAGTAATTAATGATTCACCCGCGAGAACAACATTTCCGCACACCGGTGAATGAAACGAACAACTCCATACTTCTGCCCCTGCGCTGTCGATGCAATGAAGACTTCCATCGGTAGATGTTATGAAAGTTTTACTTTGCGCATAAACAGGCTGTACAATTGTTGATTCTTTAATTAATTTATCCCACAAAATATCTGTTTCATAATTTTCGAAATCGACCGAATCAACACGCTCAACATTATGTTTTTTACTATACTGTATTTGTAAAGTTGTGGTTATTGAATCATTCAGCAAAACTCTTTCAAGAATTAATGAGTCTTTAGACGCGGAAAAAACCACAAAACCATGCCCGTCATCAGAATTGATGCTCGAACTAAGTTCAACTGAAGAAATTTTTGTATGAGAAGTTAATTGTAATTTAGGGCCGTTAGATACTGCCGCTGCAATATTTTGTTTAGAAAAAGAGTTTAGCAAAACGAACCCATTGTCCGTCTGTGCATTGATACTATTGCTTGAAAATAAGAAATATTTAAAATTCCCTACCGCATCTGCAGTAACTATTGAATCCACCCATGCAATGTTCTCAACGCTGAAATGGCTTTCATGCCGCCAAATAATATTTGAATTCAGCCCGATGAATTTGAATTTTTTAAGCTCAAAACCAAACTTATCATATCCGAATGTACTAATAAATGTGCGCCCAAAACTTTCACTCCACTTATAATCATTTAATCCGGGGACGACATAGTATTTGGTTTTTAACTTATCAAGAATTTCTTTTGCTCGCTTTAATTCATCAGTACTGCCGCTCTCTGAAATGCTGCCGATGATGACTGTGAAAGAAATATCTTTTCTTTTATTGATAGCTTCAATTAAACTTGTGGCTGCATTTATCTTAGCTGTATCTCCGATGCGTAAATCATTCAGCAATGCAAATTTAAGTTCCTGTGCGAAGGAATGATTCAGCAGCAACACACTAATTATAAGAAATATTTTTTTTAACATATTATTTAGAATGGGAAATCTTCTTCCGGCTTAAATTCTGGCTGAACCACTTTAGATTTTTTCTTAGTTGCAGTTCCATGTATCGGGTCGCCTTCAACATAAATCGCCTTATATGGCTTCGTTGGACAAGCATATTCACATGCACCGCAACCAATGCAGTGTTCTTCAGTTACTTGAGGGGCAAGCAAATTCTTATATGGAACCATCTCTACTGCCTTCGTAGGGCAATGTTCTGAACAGGCACCACACTCTGTTCCCTGTGTGTATACGACACAATTATCTTTCAGAAACTTTGCCACTCCGAGTTGAGTAACTTTTTTTGTTTCCTTATCCAGCTTCTGTAATGCGCCTGTGGGGCATATATCCAGGCATTCTGTACACTCAAAATTACAGTAACCATACTTAAAATTTAACACAGGCTGCATGAATCCCTGCAAGCCATATTCTGTAACAGAAGGTTGAAGCACAAAATTAGGGCATTTGGAAATACATAAGTAGCATGCCGTGCAAGCGTTGTGAAATCTTGTTGA
Organism: uncultured Ignavibacteriales bacterium; assembly: GCA_903915485.1. Classification (GTDB taxonomy): domain Bacteria; phylum Bacteroidota; class Ignavibacteria; order Ignavibacteriales; family Ignavibacteriaceae; genus CAIYTF01. The sequence goes on from CAIWTC010000445.1 coordinate 3,285, forward strand.
GTGTACCGCACCCGGAGGACAAACAGAATTGTTTCTGTTAACAGGGAGCAAACTATCCTTATAAACTTTTATAATTTTTTCATTTGGAACGACTGCTGCCAAGCCCATCAAAGAAACACTTTTTAGAAAGTCTCTTCTATGCTCGTTCGCTTTAACTTCAGGGACTTGCTTTTCTGTCACATTACCGCTTTTAAAGTACATCACACTTGTTGGGCAAGTGTCCAAACAGTTAAAGCACATTACGCAGCGCTCCATGTCCACTGTTTTCTGTTCCTTATCAATGCACCCTGCCTTGCATTTCCATTCGCAGACACCGCAGCTTTTGCATGCAATATTATCAATCTTTATTTTATAAATAGAATACTTTGATATCAATCCCAATAATCCGCCGACAGGGCATAGCGTGTTGCAGAACAACCTCCCCCATTTTGAAACCACATATAACAATGACGCAAGAAAAACAATCGGGAATATCATAGAAGATATTACCGGAAACTTATACTCATTCAAAATGAAGTAGTAAGTACCTGACTTTTGCGGAATCGAGGCGAGCATGTTGTTCAACCAAACAATAGGAGGCTTTATTATCATTGAAGAAATTCTGCCGTAATTACTGTAAGGATCAAGAAAGGAAATGAAGTACCCAGTACTGACGAAAAATGATAAGATAGATAATAACAGAAAAACATATCTCAACATCTTAAAGTTTTTTTGAGATTTATACCGCTGTTTTCTTTTAACCTTGTGAGTAACCCAGCCAATTATATCCTGAAGTACTCCTAAAGGACAAATCGAAGAGCAGTATATTCTACCGAAAAGCAAAGTCAGTATTAATATAAGAACTGTGACAAGCATAGGTATCAACCCATTCTTACCAATACTCAGCAATTCAGGAATTAACTGCGACAAAGCAACTGACTTGGAGAATGAGGATGAAAACACTCCCGTGAAATCTACAAAGACAGCCGAAACCAATAGCAGCATCGCAATCGATACTACTACACGGCTAATTTTAAGTACTCTAAAAACCATCAACAAAAACTATATTTTAATTCTGTTGATTTTAAGTTTATCTAAATTTTTGCTTCCCACTTTCAACTCTTCAGCAAACCTCAAGTATGGAATATCATCAGGAGACATACCAAACATCTTTGCTGCAGCAGCATCAACCGCAACCATATCCTTTGACATCAAAAGCGATTTCATGATTGAGACATCATCTACTGAAACTCCACGAGGTCCATTTTGTTTCATCACTGCATAGCAGTCAACAATGTTTAAGTCAGGTCTTCTGTGCAAACCAAAATCAGCAATGCACTGATGAAGGTCATTCCGGTGCCATGTTTTCCTATCCCAGACAATTCCCATTAAATTCTTCATTGAGACTGTAAGTTTTGATGAGCCATGATGCTTAAGAACCGGGACATTAATAAAAACATCTGA
>CAIWTC010000446.1 GCA_903915485.1 uncultured Ignavibacteriales bacterium
GCAACATATCCGCCCAACGAGGCGAATGTTTTGCTGAAAGTTCCCATCGTTAAATCTACATCGTTTTCTAAGTTGAATTCACTTGCAGTTCCGCGACCACCAACTCCGATTACACCGACTGAATGTGCGTCGTCGATTAATAAACGGCCATTGTGTTTCTTTGCGATACGATTTAGTTCGGGTAAGTTAACAATTTCTCCGCCGGTTGAAAAGACACCATCGCTGACAACCAGTTTGCCAACTTCTGCAGGCAACTTGGAGATTACTCTTTCAAAGTCTTCCATATCATTATGTTTATAGCGAACAAATTCAACTGTTGCGCCCTTTGCCATAAGATTACCTGCTACGATGCAAGCATGATTGTCTTTGTCGGATACGACATATTCACCACGCTGAGTTAGTGTAGGAATAACACCTTGAGCAGTTTGATAGCCAGTGGAAAATAATAATACTGATTCTGTCTTAAAAAATTTTGCTAACTTATATTCTAATTCATTATGTAAGTCGATTGTACCGGTAAGATATCTTGAACCGGAACATCCTGTTCCATATTTTTCAATAGCTTTTTGTGCCGCCTCTTTTACCTTCGGGTGCGCAGTTAATCCCAAATAGTTATTTGAACCTGCCATAACAACTTTGCGTCCTGAAATTCTAACGACAGGACCCTCATTTTCTTCAATAGGGCGAAAATAAGGATAAAGGCCTGCATTTTTAATATCGTCTGCACGGGTGAAGTCGATACATTTTTGAAATAAATCCAATTTACCTCCGAATGTGAAATAATTATTATCCAAAATACTAAATATTTAGTAATTTTTATTATAAGAAATAAAAAATTATGGAAGATGGAAATTATAAACAGAAAAAAAGTATTTGTTACAGGCGGGGCAGGATTTGTTGGCTCTCATCTAGTGGATTTATTGCTTGAGAATAATTGCGAAGTTACATGTTTAGTCCGTAAATCGACAAATTTACAGTGGTTAAATAATAAGAATGTTAAAATAATTGATACCGGTTTTGACGATCAAGAAAAGCTTACTGAAGCGGTTAAAGGAAGCAACATAGTCTTCCATGTTGCAGGAGTTGTAAAGGCAAAAAAGAGGAAGGATTATTTCGCAGGTAATGTGAAAGCTACCCAAAACTTAATGGACGCTTGCCTTAAGACAAAGGCTACTATCGAGAATGTAGTTGTTGTCAGTAGCCTGACTGCTGCAGGTCCTGCTGAAACTGAAGAAGGAGTATGTGAGTCAGACCCGTGTGTGCCAATTACTACTTACGGGATAAGCAAACTGTCTCAAGAGCATTTAGTCCATGGTTATATGAACGAATTACCAATCACTATTGTTAGACCTCCGGCAGTTTATGGCGAAAGAGACACTGAAATATTTATATTTTTCAACTCTTTCTCTAAAGGTGTAACCACTACAATCGGCTCCGACAGAAAACTTATCAGTCTCATTTATGTTAAAGATTTAGTAAAAGGAATTTATGAGGCAGGGATTTCTAAAATATCAAGAGGGGAGACATATTTTATTACATCCTTCCATGCTTACACTTGGGATGAAATCATTGGTGCGACTGCTAAAGTTTTTGGGAAAAAGGCGCTAAGATTCAAAGTGCCGCATTCAGTCTTATATCTCATAGCGTTCTTTGCGCAAGTAGCCTCATATTTTCAAACTAAAGCAGCAACATTAAATATGGAAAAAGGTCGAGACATTACTCAACAGTACTGGACCTGTTCACCCAAAAAGGCTTTAGAGAAATTAAATTTTAAGTCAGAGCATAATCTTGAAAGTGGAATCAAATCGACAATTGATTGGTATAAAAAAGAAGGTTGGCTTTAGTTATTCTTTGCGCCCTCTTTTACCCATGTTTCAATTCCGGTAATTTGATTTTGATTTAGCGGTGCAGTGTTTGGCGGTGGAGGCATTGGATATGATCCTGATTGACCTTTGATTGCCCAAACAAGTTTACTGGTTTCCGGTGAGAACGGGTAAACGATTAGAGGGTCTGAAGTAATGCCAGAGTATGTGGTTAAATTCAAGAATTTGTTTGAGCTTGAGGCCTGGTCATGACAACCGGAATAAGCGCACTTCACTAATAACAAAGGCTGAATGTGCGAACCGAATGAAACATTTGACGAAGGAATGACAACATCATCTATTTTCTTATTTGTCAGTGTGTCGTCACATCCAAAAAGAGCTAGAGCGAGTATAACAGAATATATAAAAAGTATTCGCAAAATTTTTCCAGTTTTATAGTTTTTGTGTATCAAAATAATACAGATTCTCATTATGATAATATTTCATTAGAAATATTATTTAAATATAGCATTTACATCCAATAATTGAAACTATTTGTTGGCATAATCATTGGTTTACTAATAGTATAAATTAAAGGTAAATTATGGATTTAATGCCCATTTTAGTGATGACATTAGTATTATTTGGTTCGATAATTCTAATATTTCTTTTCGGGTCGTTTTTTGTTTATAGAGCAAAGAACAATTCGAATAATCGCGTGAATGAACCTGGCGAATTAATTAATTCATCATCTCTCGAGCGAGTTGTTTCTTTAGAAACAAGAAATAGTCAAGTAAGAACTATTGCAATTCCCGAAACTGAAATGTTATATGAACCTTTCAGGGAAGCGGAA
>CAIWTC010000447.1 GCA_903915485.1 uncultured Ignavibacteriales bacterium
CGTGATAGACCAAATAAACAATGTCACTCAGCAGAGCGCAAATGGAATTCAACAGATTAGTCAGTCATCTGAGAATCTTTATAGATTGACAAATATTTTGCAAGATATGCTTAGTAAATTCAGACTAAGCAGCATACAAATAACAAAGAAGAAAAATTATTTAAACTAAGTTAAAGGAATACTTATGGAATTTAAAGCAGGAACAAGCAGTCACCAAAAGAATGAAGCAATAGACTTAATTCAGTTAGTAAGCTTCAAGGTTGGAGAAGAAGAATTTGGTGTTGATATACTTAAAGTCCAGGAAATCAACAAAATGACTCTCATTACTCGCGTCCCAAACGCTCCTGATTTTGTCGAAGGAGTCATTAATCTTCGCGGCAGGGTTATTCCAATCGTTGACCTCAGGAAGAGACTAGGTCTTCCTGAAAAAAAACATGACAAAAACACTCGTATCATTGTTGTTGAAATTGCGCGCATGACTATCGGATTCATAGTCGATGCCGTAAGTGAAGTTTTGAGAATATCGCGCGACATCACCGAAAAGCCACCTGAATTAGTTGCGGGCATCGATGCTGATTACATTACCGCTGTAGCCAAACTAGAAGACCGTTTATTAATCCTCCTTGACTTGGATAAAGTCCTATCAAAAGATGAAAAAGATATTTTTGGCGCCGCTGAATCAGTCAGCACAAACTAATTGATTACTCCATGCAATAACAGTTAGATAAGTTTAGCACTAACAGACTTATAGTAGGTCTGTATTCATGAAGAAATCTAAAACCCATGATGCCTAATCTTCCCAAAAAGATTGGGCATTTTTATTTAACGGCGCATAAATCAAGACATGACACATTTTGGAATCTTGCAAATCATTATTTTCTTCTCTATTCAGTCATTAAACCAAACTTGCAGGCACCCTTTATTTAACCGTTTATTTAAATTCCTTAACATTAAAATTCGTATTTTTGTATGAGTAATAATTTCATATTGTGAAATTATTCTTAATGTATAAGGCCGCGTGTCTGAGCATTCTTAAATTAACAGATAAGTATTAAAAAGAATATTAAATGATAGAACCAAAAGTATTTTATAGGAAATTAGATTCACTCTTAGCCACGATTTCAAGCCGACGCTCTGCAAAGGATTATCTTTTTGAAATTTTGAAAAAATTTGAAGTTACATTCGGTCAGGATCTGCACATCTGCAAAGGCAAGATATACGAAAACAAAGGCTCATTCTTTGAACTGATATTCAGCAGTGTTGAGAATGTTGGACTTACGGAAATCTACACAGACCTTAGCCCCGTTCACGCCTTGCTTAAATCCGGAATTTATATATTTGACGACCCCTCATTTACTATTGACAAATCTCTCGTCGGGTCAAATGAATACGCGATTCCTGCAGCGCTGCTAGTCTCAAGTACGGAATCATCATGGATATTTGTTTTTGAATTAAGCGGAGGTTGGGTACGCGAAGAAGTTGAATTCAGTTTTAATGCTATTCGCCGTGCACTTGACTATAAACTTTTTTCAGAAGCAATGCAGTCAGAACTTCAGCAGACGGCAAAAATTCAGCAAAGCCTGCTTCCCTCCGAAGAACCTCAATTTGATGGATATGATATCGCTGTATTTTCCAAACAAGCTGAATTAGTCGGCGGGGACCTTTATGACTTTTTTAACTTCGACAAAAACGAATTTGGTTTCTGCATAGGCGATGCAAGTGGGCACGGATTACCGGCAGCACTCATGGTTCGTGATGTTGTAACAGGACTCCGCATGGGTGTTGAAAAACATATGAAAATGGTTCATACACTTAAAAGACTTAACGAAGTAGTTTTCCGCGGAACATACTCTTCAAGTTTCATCTCGTTATTTTTTGGTGAACTCGAAATTAACGGTAATCTGTTTTACATGAATGCAGGACATCCATCACCCTATCTCTTCAAGAAAAGATCAGTTGTGCCGCTTCCTTCCACCGGAATGGTAATAGGTGCATTTCCTAAAATGGAATTAAGCAGAAGTTTTGTCTTTATGGAAAAAGGTGATGTATTAGTCGCCTTTACAGATGGAATTGTAGAAAGGACAAATCCCGAAGGAGAATTCTTTGGAGATAAAAGATTGATTGACACCGTAAAAGTCCTTAAGAACAAACCATCAAAAGAAATACTGAAAGACCTTTTCGATTTTGCCTATGAATTCGGCGCAGGCATCAAATGGGAAGATGACGCCAGTATTTTAGTAATTAAAAGAAATTAACACAAATTTGTAGGGCGAAACCCCGTTTCGCCTCTTTCTCACCATATAGTAACCCCTTTAAAACAGAAAAGCTCACAATTACTGTGAGCTTGTTGTGACCCCAACGGGATTCGAACCCGTATTATCGCCGTGAAAGGGCGGTGTCCTAACCATTAGACGATGGGGCCGTCTTCAAAATTATTCAGACTTTAAATATAATTATTCTTTCAAAGTTTTCCAAAACTATTTTGAGTGTTTCTTTCTATAACCGTAATCTCTTTCCCGTATTTCTTTGATAACACTCAATATCTCCTCCCTGCTGATGTCAATATCTATCCCTTTAACATCCAAAACCGAACCTTTTTGGGTGATAGGGACCAACTCAAATTCACTTCCATCACGCCTTTTAATTCGAACTTTTCCGTCTCTTTTTGCAGAATCCAGAAGTTCCGCTAAGTTTTGCCGTGCTTCACTGTATGTGTAATGTTTCATTAATAACTTCTCATATAATGGAATAGTAATATACAAACTCAGAATGAGATTTTTTATACTCTAACTGACTCTACAATTAGGAAATAGATGCAATTTAGGACCGGCACATCTGTAAAGATTAACTTGCTTAATATTGCTATATTAACTACTATGAAGTAGAAAGATTTAATTTTTATATTTTTTTTGGAGAGAAAAATAAATGAAACTTGAAGAAGTCTTGTATCCCCTCATAATTACCCGAAGAATTTTTCATTCTGAACTAATTTCTATTAGTAACTTAAATTAATTTTTAATAACCTTATAAACTAAAGGTTAATACTATGGACGGTCAATCTATCTTATGGATACTAATTCCTACAGCAATAGTCTATTTTCTTTTTAAACTTTTTTCTGACAATACTTCCGGTACTTCAGCAGCTTCTAACGATAATTCACCCAGCACAATAGACTCTCGGCTTACTCCCCAAATTTTCTTCAAGGCAGTTCTCAGAGCTCTAAAAACTGATCCGGATATCAAGATAGATCATCTTGATGAAAATAATTTTGAAATTGGTGCGTATACAGAGCAAAAAATGAGCGGCTTTCCTATGGGTATTTTGATCAAAATTTCCAGTGAACCGGGTAGCAGTTATAATTCTAAATGTACCATTTTTGTTAAACAAAAATACGGCATTGGTCCTTACGCAAATTCAGAAACCAGAAAAAGAAAATCAAGCATAACACTCGCTATTAAATCAGAATTACTGTCAATTTAATTTTATTAGTTATATATAAACCAAACAAAACACAAAGGAGACAATC
>CAIWTC010000448.1 GCA_903915485.1 uncultured Ignavibacteriales bacterium
ACAACATAGTTATTAGTTAAAGAACTTTTTGATAGTTTCGCTAATATAACTTAATTGGTCATCGTTCAATTCAGGGAACATAGGCAGCGAAAGACAATTATCTGCCAACTGCTCGGTAACTGGGAAGTCACCTTTTTTATATCCTAAATCTTTAAAACATTCCTGCAAGTGAAGGGGTATTGGATAGTGCAAGCCTGTTGCAATTCCATTTTCATTCAAGTAGTTTGAAAGTTCATCTCTTTTTGCAGTTTGAATTACATATAAGTGATAAACATGTTTTGCATAAGGCATTTCAATCGGTAATTTAATCTGCTCGATGCCACCCAATAGCTGACCATATTTTTTTGCGTTAGCTCTTCTTCCTTCTGTCCATGCATTAAGATATTTCATTTTAACTCCAAGAACAGCACCCTGAATACCTTCCATTCTATAATTGTGCCCTAAAGTTTCATGGTGATATTTTTTCAGCGAGCCATGTTCGCGTAATTTCTTGAAATAGATTGCTAAATCATCATCACTTGTAGTAACTGCACCGGATTCTCCATACGCGCCAAGGTTCTTTCCGGGATAAAACGAGAATGATGCTGCGATTGTTAACGAACCTGTTTTTTTGCCTTTGTATTCAGCAAGATGTGACTGAGCACAATCTTCAACCAGATGAATATTATGTCTGGTAGCAATTTCTTGAATCGGATCCATATCAGTTGGCTGTCCGTATAAATGTACGGCGACAATTGCTTTTGTTTTGGGTGTAATTGCTGCTTCAACTTTTTTAGGGTCCATATTATAACTGTCGGGTTCACAGTCAACAAATACCGGTGTTGCACCGCAGAGAGTAGCACCCCATGCTGTTGCAATAAATGTATCTGCAGGTATGATAACTTCATCACCCGGTTTAATTCCAAGTGCCCAAAGAACCAAATGGTTTCCGTCTGTTCCTGAACTGAGTCCAAGGCAATGTTTGCTGGAATGTGCTTCTGCAAAAGCCTTTTCAAACTCTGCAACTGGTTTTCCTAAAATATATGCTGTATTATCAAGCACATTGTGAATGGCTGCGTCAACTTCATCTTTTATCGATATATATTGAGCTTTTAAATCTAAAAATGGTACTTTCATGTATGATCCTATAAAATAAACAAAACGAATATGTAAATTACAAACTTTTTGGATTAGATAAATCATTTTTTGGGGAAAACAGCATTTTCCACCTGGCCGCGAGTTCCCTCGGCAAACCATGCCAAACATTGTCTAAACCCCTTAAATACTGCAAATATTCAGTATAAACCGACAAATGCTCTTTATTTATCAAATAATCGGGGTGTGTCAGGACTAATATTGTTCCAAAATTATCATAAACCCACTTGGTTTTTTCAATCCACAAGTTTGGATTGATTTGCTTCAAACTATAAAAAAGAGTATGGTCCTGGGGAATTGTATAAGGCAGTTCCACAAACTTTCCAGCAATAAATGGCCAGATAGATTTTGTACCGCCTGAAAAAGGTTGAAACGCATCATAATCAAAACATGAGGCATCATATTCCACATCTAATCGTTGCAGCCAAGTTAAATTTCTATGCACCATCGGAGAACGGAAACCAACTGCACCGTATTTTTTTATTGCACTGTTGATATAAGGAACGCGCTCATTAAAAATCTTCTCTGAGAAATATAATTTTCCGTCATGATTGTATCCGTGAATCCCAATCTCAAATCCGCGTGATTGAATTTCCCTAATTATTCCTTCATCAATTTTATATTTATAAGGAACAATATTCCAGGACGACCTTAATCCGAGTCCCTCTTCCAAATCCAAAATCTTAGGGATGTAGTTAAATCCTTCTTCTTCCTCAACATCATGCGTTAACACCAATGCAGAGCGCGCGCCATCAGGGTAAAAATGCTTTACCGATTTTTCAAATTCAGGATGTGTTTTGAGTACATCAACTAACTCTGAATCAATAAAACTTTCTTTATATTTGATTGAGGAATAAGTCTTCTCCTGAATTTGCTGCCGCACATTAATCGGAATTAACTTACGTAAAAACTTATAATAGACTTTTTGTTTGAGTGAGAAATGAGGTGAAAAATAATTCTCAAGCAGAAATTCAACTGCCTGATTTTCACTTACAAACTCAAAAGGAGGGATAACTTTTAGCATATTTTGTATTTAACTCTGAATCGTAATAACTCTGTCTTTTATCTTCAGAAAATAAAACACCGGATAAAATATTTTTTTTGAAATTGGGTTAATTGATTTTTTATGTAGGGAAAATAATCGCCGGACAATTTTCGGCAACTATGTATAATAATATGTCCCTTACTTTTTCTTCTTTGTTCTTAACTCATAAAATTTTGAGGCTAAAAAGAACACTGTTTTATTAGAAATACAGCGATAACGTCCATACTCTACTAACTCACCCTTAAATTTTTCTTTGAACTTTGCAGGTCCGTACTCTTGACCTTTTACAGCACCGCCGCCAAAGTCAAATATTTTGTATCCATTGTCTATACCCCAGCAGATTGAGTTCCAGGCCAAACCTTCGTTGACATAGAAGTTACTAAACTCATTATCAGATGCAGCAAACCAATCATATATTGTTTTGTTATACTGCAAACTAATTCTCACGCCTATCATCTTGTTTTCGTATTCAGCACACAATATTCTTATCAATCCTTTAGGGAGCAATAAATTGTAGGCGTTGCTGAATAATGACCTGTCGATAAATGGAATATTCTTCCTCTTATATAAACCCTCCAAAAGGTCAACCGCAGTATCTACTTCTTCGGGCATTACTTCACGAACCTGCATTCCCCGCTTCTCACCCTTCTTAATTATATTTCTGGTTGGAGAAGCCAAACTATCCCACAAATTATCTTTACCAACTGAAAGGTCTATAATATAATTCTGGTATGGAATGTAGTCCCATTTACTATTTTGCGCTTGAAAAGATGGCAGGTCAAAAGACTCTGAATTTCTTATTTCACCAAACAACGCTTTCTTAGATGCAATGGCTCTAAACTTAGATAAAATTATTTTAAGTCCTTCAATACCTTTTTCGCTTTTCTCGAATACAGGTGTCGAATACAGAATTAACCTGTTAGAATATTTTTCAGGCAGTGGTGTTTTAATTTTAACTAGCACCGGGAAAGCAGCGGCAAAAATGATATCATTCTCAATTGCAAAAAGAGGATAAACTTCAAATCCGGAAGAATTTTCGAAAGCGGAAATCATATCCGGAGAAGAGAATATATTTGAAAACTCAGAAACTTTTAGGAACGCTTCCCATTTTTCAACTGCCACAACATCTGATATTTGCATATTACTGATTAGTGTTGTGTAAAATATTTTGAAT
>CAIWTC010000449.1 GCA_903915485.1 uncultured Ignavibacteriales bacterium
CGGATAAATGTAACCAGCTTTGCCTCTGATACTCCCGATACCATCAGCGGCTAAACATAATTTTTATTTTTTTAACTTAAATTCAACCGGATAAAGAATATAAACCTTTACCGCCATCGAGTGATAAATAGCGGGAGTAAACTTTGTATAGTTCACCGCAATTAGCGCCGCTTCATCAAGATTCATATCCACACTTTTATAAGTTTCAACTGACATTATATCACCGTTCTCATGGACAAGCGCCTTAATAACAACCGTACCTGAAATATTCTTCTTCTTGGCGTATGCGGGATAATTTAATTTCTCATTAAAAAACTTTTCACCCGAGGCGGGTGCAGGAACCTGGTCAAACAACTTTATAATAGGATTCGAAGCATCAGTTAAATCAAGAATCAGCGTGTCCTTTGTATTAAACATAAGCTGATTATCTTTAAGCACTTCAACTTTTTTTATAGTATCAATTAATGCCGCTGTTGTATTTGTTATGGTAATATGAACCTCCGCCTTAGACTTTGCCTGTTCAGTTACTGCTACATTTTCCTGTATTGCATCAATTTTTGGTTTTTCAATAACTTCCTTCTCCTGCACCTTCACCGTCGACTTAATCTGCTCGGCAGTCGCATGGGCTTTATAAGCAACATCTGATACACCGGAAACCTTGGGCGGAAGAACATCCTGCTTAACATTAATCTTTGCCAAATTAACTTCAACCGAATCGGTAATACCTGTCGTGTCAGAAGGCTGTGCAGGCTGCTTCAATCCGTTACTATAAAACACTTCACTTGTAAAATTACCGGTACTGTCATAGTATGATGCAGGGCCTTCGCGCTTTCCGTTTTCAATTGTGTATAGTTCTTTTAGTTTTCCCGTTGCGTGATAAAGTTTAACAACTCCTTCTATCCTTCCCGATACATATTCCTTTTCTTCTTTTAAGTTTCCATCCTCAAAATAGTATCGTGCATTACCCTCGGGTATTTTATTATATGTCGGGATGATTGATTCAATTTTTCCCGAACTATAATAATGCCTGACTGTATCATACTGTGCTGAAAGCGATGAACATAAACATAAGAACAAAACAATAAGCAGTTCACTCCCGCTTAATATATTTATGTTGTGAGTTTTATTTTCTTTTCCCATTAATCAATCTTATCCGAAATTTTCACTAAATAAAATATTACTATCCCAAGAACAAACACACTATGCCCGATTATAATCAATGTTGAATGAGGCGGCATCATATTACCGGGTGAAAGAGCAGCACTCCACATTGCATATTGAATATATAAAAACAATAATTGCTCGACTATCGCTATCATCCCCATCAAATTTTCCGCAAGTTTAAAAACAGGCTCTTTTCTTTCATCTGAAAGCTCCAAAAACTTTTCCTTACCGGGGATATTTATGAATTGGGGATATTTTCTAAACAGCGGCGTGATGAAATACATGAACGATAGCAGCGCTAAACTTATTGCGGGAATTATGAACCACGAAAATAAATTTTTATCCGTCCATCCGTCAGGCACACCATCAAAATTAAAATGCGACGGATACCTCAACGGTAGCGACTGATATGCCCAAACATATCCAACCATAGATAGGACAAACAACACAATCGCCGCACGGAAAAAATTATTCTCTTTCATATTTAAAGATATAAAAAGAAGTTGTGTGTATCAAACCGAATATCTGCGACTACCGTTCTCATTCTCATCTCCCCTCTCCTTCAAAAGGAGAGGGGGCAGGGGGGTGAGGTCAAAAAAAATGCGGCAGCATTATTTCTAACGCCAACCGCATTCACTAATATAAGGACAAGAAAAAATTACATTTCTTTTTTAGCTGTTTCCACAATTACTGCCGTATCAAGTGCAATTACTAACTCTTCATTAGTAGGTATTCTCAACACTTTTGTTTTTGCAGAATCTTTAGAGATAAGAATTTCTTTCTTCGCGTTTCTTTCCGGGTCAAGCTCAATACCAAAGAACTCCATGTCGCGGCAGACTTCGGTACGGATATCTGTTGCGTTCTCGCCGATACCGCCTGTGAATACAAGCGCATCAAGTCCGCCCATTGCCGCAGCGTATGAACCGATATATTTTTTAATTCTATAAACAAAAATATTAAAAGCAATTTTTGAGCGTTTGTTACCCTCATTCATGCTGGCAATAACTTCTCTCATGTCACTGCTCTCACCGCTGATGCCGATAAGTCCGCTGTGCTTATTCAAAAGGGTACTTGCTTCTGAAAGTGAAAGACCCTCTTTACCCATGATGTAAAGTATAACAGAGGGGTCAATATCGCCGGCACGGGTTCCCATAAGCAGACCTTCAAGCGGAGTGAATCCCATTGAAGTATCAACCGAAAAACCGCCATTGATTGCTGCCATACTGCATCCGTTTCCAAGATGAGCGGTGATAATTTTTAATTCGCTTAACGGTTTGCCAAGCATCTCGGCAGCGCTATTGGAAACAAATCTATGTGAAGTTCCGTGAAATCCGTAACGGCGAATCTTATGTCTTTTATATAACTCATAAGGAATACCGTAAAGGAAAGCATGCGAAGGCATGTTAGCATGGAATGCCGTATCAAAAACACCGACTTGAGGTGTCTCGGGTATAACGCGTTTACATGCCTGAATACCTTTGATGTTCGGCGGATTGTGAAGCGGTGCAAGTTCGATATTCTCCTGAAGAACTCTCATTACTTCATCTGTGATGAGTACGGAATCTGAGAATGCTTCACCACCGTGAACGACTCTATGCCCAACTGCATCAATATCATCTTTATCTTCAATAACTCCGTGATTCTTACTAAGCATCACCGCAAGAACATACTCAATAGCAATCGAGTGATCAAGAATTTCCCCGACAATACTTACTGTATCCCCATCGTATCTTGAGTGCGTAAGAACAGCGCCGCTCATTCCGATTCGTTCTACCACACCGTTTGCAAGAGCAAGTTTTTGTTCGGTGTCAAAGAACTGATATTTAAGCGACGAACTGCCGCAATTTAAAACTAATACTTTCATTTATTTTCCTGAATTTTATATCTGCCGTAAAAGCTATACTATCTATCAACTATTACAAAGCAGTAAATAGTTAATGTATAATTTTTCCGTTTTCATCGTACTTGTAGAAACCTTCGCCGGTTTTTTTGCCGAGTTTCTTTTCGCGAACAAGTTTCCTTAGCATAGGGCATGCGCGGTATCTTGGTTCACCGAGAGTTTTCCAAAGCGTATCCATCCAGGCAAGCACTTCATCTAGACCCATCTGATCAGCCATCTCAAGCGGACCGTATGGGAAGTTGTATCCAAGTTTCATAGCAGTGTCGATGTCCTTCGTCTCTGCAATTCCTTCCATAAGTATATGCATTGCTTCATTAAGCAGCGGAACTATGCAGCGCGTAGTAACAAATCCGGGATATTCATAAACTTCAATAGCAGTCTTGCCGATTCTCTTTGCGAAAGGCTTAATTGCTTTAACAGTATCGTTAGAAGTTTCAAGTCCCTTTACAAGTTCAACGATAGGAACTTTTGGTACGGGATTGAGAAAGTGCATTCCGACAATTTTATCGGGACGACTTGTAGCTTCGGCAATTTTTGTAAGGCTAAGCGTCGAAGTGTTGGAAACAAATATCGCATCTTTTTTTGCAATCTTATCGCACTGTTTGAAGATGGAAACCTTCAACTCAAAATTTTCATCAACAGCCTCGATAATCAAATCTGCTTCGGAAGCATCCTCTATTGCCATTGACCATTTAATCCTGCTCATGATTGCCTTCTTTTCTGAAGTAGTCATAGCCCACCGTCTGATTTCACGGTTCATAGTTTCAGAAAGAGATTCCTTAGCCGCTATAAGCGCATGCTCATCTCGTTCGATTATCAAAGTCTCAAGTCCCGCAGATGCGATTGTTTGAGCAATTCCCTGACCCATGACTCCCGCGCCGATAATTGCTACGGTATTAATTCCCTCAACATCTGTATTAACTTTAGAGTGCTTTAGTAAATCTTCTATATTTAATATTTCATCTTGCATTATTATTCCTAATGGTATTATATGTCAAACCCACATTAAGCAAAAACTATTCCAAAAAAAACTTATAAATAAGACTTAATTTCACCTAGAAATGCAGGAATTTCTCATTTATTATAATAATTTTGTGAAATATAGAAATCGGTTGATATCCGGGAAATGTTAATAAAAGTGCAATTTTTCGGATTACCTGACACTGAAGATGGGGTAAAAATAGTCCTTCTGCCAGAGAGCGTGTATGAAGAACCTGTATTACTTCACTTATCTCAACTTCCTTGCAACCACAAACACTTTTTTAATAGTTTCTTTCCTGCCGGAATTCATATCCTGAATTTCAATCAGCGCGATATATATTCCCATCCGCAGGGGATTCTTGTCGTCATTCATTCCGTCATAAGTTATTTGCGCGGGGATAGTCACCGGCACCGCATCACATAGTTTACGCACCTTCCGCCCCCTGTTATCATAAATTGTTATGCTGACAAGCGCGGGGTTGAATGCGGCGTTAAGAGTTATCACCGTAAAATCTTCAAACCCGTCATTGTCAGGCGAAAAAGGATTCGGCTTGAACTCAGCACCCGTACCCGAAAGTTTAACTTCTTTATTTGAAAAATTTTCCGCCCCCGGTGTTGCGCCCTCAGAAGACATGCAGCTTATCCAATCGGCGGACAGATTACTTTCAGCCGCCGGCGATTTCTTTTCAATAGAACGGTCAGTTGAA
>CAIWTC010000450.1 GCA_903915485.1 uncultured Ignavibacteriales bacterium
GAAGGTTCACTCACATCAAATGACACTGTAACCCTGGCATCCCTGGTAAATGCAGAAGGAGTATTTGCCAGCATTACCCCAAGAATCGGTGGATAAGTTGATTTTGGAGCTGTTGCGGGTAAAACAATTCGTGACGGTGCAAGCCATAAGTACGGCGTGGCAGGCATATCAGAATCAACAGCATATTTCAGGAAAACCGAACTCACAAGACCTGCTCCATTTGTTACTATTAATACTGCGGCATAACTGGAATCTCCGGTATCAAATCTATCAGTTGAAGTTTTTCTTGTCGGAAGCATATCAAGTCCGTATAAAGTAATACTGTCTATTTTACCAAATGATTCTTCATATACCTTTCTTCCATCACTCTCTATTGCCGAAACCGTGCTGTACTGAGTAAGGTTAGGTTTCTTCAACATAGAAAGTCTATAGACTCTAATTTTTATAGACTGAATGTCCGATTCGGGATCGTTCGCAGCCCAATTAAGTTTTAGCCTGTCCCTTTCCTTAACCACATTTCCCAAAAACTGAAAACTGTACTTTACTGAATTTGATAAAGTCATACTTGTAATTAAAGGGGCGGTTATATCCTTAGCTATTTCTATGTTTGTCGTCGTAGCAGCGGCAGTATAATTGGTTCTACCAAAACCGGCTTTTCCGGTAAGAACGAATTCCTTAAACGATGTATACCCGCTTGCAGATCGTGCGCGAATCCAGAATTCTTTTGTAATATTAGATTCACCCATTCCTAAAGGCAGCTCTGTTAGGGTCAAAGATTTTGCTGTGCCGAGTGACACATATTTATCGTCACCATACTTGTCCTTAAAAGAATATTCTATGACCTTTGACGAATCTGCGACAGTCCAATTCAATATAAAACTTGTATGCGATATATTATTCCCAACACTGATAGTTCCTATATTTATAACAGGAGGCTTCGTATTTGAGATTAAATCGGCTTTTCTTGTTTTCAAATCAGCTAATGTTATTCCCTGATCCCTGAGAGTAATGTCTGCCTGCTTATCTTTCCAGGATATTAAATTATCAACCATATCAAGATATGTTTCGTTCATCCCCCTGCGCTTGGTAAACAGTACTTCTATTTTACTTGTGTATCCAGACATACCATCGTAAAGATTCTTTTCCACTTCACTTTTCCGGTTTCTATATGTCTGCATAACCGAAATTGAGTCAAGAATTTTGTTAAGTGCACTTATAGGTGCATCGTACCACCCCTTTTTAATATCATCTGCACCGAGCTGCCATCTTGAATTATTCGCATTAATACCGTCATCGGAACCATTTTTATTCCATATATCAGAATCATATTTTACCATCGTAAGACTGGCTGGGTTTTCTCCCGCAAGTGCACGGAGATATTTCCACCTTGTATACATATCCTTCTTTGTATAATTAACATTTATATTTTTATCTGTATTGTAAACAAGCATAATCCTAAGTACTCCACCTAGTTCAGTTTCATTAATTGGCGTACCTCCATTGTAAAACAGGGGAATATAATTATGTGAAGAAATTATAGAATTATCATCTACCATTTTGCTCACACAAAGCACTTTGTCTTTATAAGCTGCCAGGTTGGCCTTTGCAGCTTCAGCAAATACCACATTTATGTTATTCAATATAGATGCATAATTAGAACCAAGATTTATGAAATCCGGATTATTCTTTAAGAATTGATCAAAGTCAGTGATTATCTTTTTAACATTATTAATTTGAGTAACCACTTTAGCTGTATAGCTATCTGCATTCCCCACATCAGCCGTAACATTTTTTATGTTTGATTTAGCAGCTTCATCATTAAACTTAAATATTTCGCTTGCCGGAGGCGGATCAAGCGAGTCTTTTTTTGCATATTTAATGAATGTGACTTCTGCAGCAGGATTAACCGGTTTAGTGAGCGTGTAAGGTGCAATATTTTGCAAATCGATAGACTGTAATTGACTAATTAATGCATCCAGTTTGGTTTCAGCCGCAGACTTCTTAGTTTTAAAAGTCGCAACCGCTGAGTTCATATTATCAATATAGGATCTTATTGGAGAAATGAATACTCTCGGTCCGTGTAAGTTAAACATGTATCTGAGGAAATAATCGTTCATTGTTTTTTTCATTGAATTTGCAGTACTGTTATTCCCCAACACAGTCACGGCATGGGAAATAAAAGAACCCCTCATGGGAATGTCAAAATAATTTATTAAGAATTGGTCATTCTTCCAATCATCACTCTGCTGATAATTATTAATATCATTAAACGATGTCAATAATTCGTAGGACCTAATAGCATTTGTATATAAACTGTCAGTTATTGCTGCAACTTGAGCAGGTTGCAGAAGCAGGTTTTCAAATTTCTGCTGTACAATAGCGGCTTTTGCATCTGTTGCGGCGGAAAGCATATCCTGACTCATATTTTTTGCTCTATTCAAAAGTTTATCAACTTCAGAATCTCGTCCGAAACAAGCGTCTATACCGTCGGATTTAATTTTAACAGAAATATCACCGCTCCAACTTACAAAAAGCGCCTTCCCTTCAAAAGATGCAACACCTGCAAGAATGAATTCAGGCTTACCCATTAAAATACCCTCAAGGTTACCACTTACTGAAATGAGTCCGCCGAGAACATCAGCCTGCAGATATAATTGGAAATACGCCCCCCACTCAACATCCGGGATATACCATGCGGCTAAAGTCAATCCTCCTTTTATACTGACTATCCATACATCCATTGACCTATTAAGAGAAATCTTAGCAACAAATCCTTTGTTACCAACATAAAAATTACCATTGCCGTTAGTCAAACCCTTTGCAAGATCAAAATTAATATCCCCTAAAATTCCCCAGTTTTTTTGACCATAAACATAGAACTCCAAACTTCCTTTACCTGCCAGAAGTCCGCCTCCCATATTGAAATTAACATTCAGGTATCCTTCTGCA
Source organism: uncultured Ignavibacteriales bacterium (assembly GCA_903915485.1). Classification (GTDB taxonomy): domain Bacteria; phylum Bacteroidota; class Ignavibacteria; order Ignavibacteriales; family Ignavibacteriaceae; genus CAIYTF01. The sequence goes on from CAIWTC010000450.1 coordinate 2,950, forward strand.
AATACTTCTTTGAACTTGACTGTAATAGCAAATTCACCTTTAATGTTGTCCTTTTGATTAAGCATAACTGCATCACCTTCAAGCGATAACGCTTCATCAGTAACGGTAAGCAAAAGTTTTAAGTCAACCGTACCTTTAGCGCCGATTGACCCGCTTGCATATATCAAAATAGCCAATGAGGATGAAGGGCTTACCTTCAGAGATGCTTTGTTATCTTTACTGAACCCAAGTCCACTCTTTACCATGTCAAGGTCCGCTTGCGCAGGATTTATAAAGAATCCTCCTCCAAGTCCCGTTAATACAAGTGCCGGCGAAAGCCTTATCTCCAATCCCGACTTTACTGAAACAAATATCCCAAATGAAAACTTGCCTGCGGCATCCTCGCATATTTTACCACACGCAAACAGGGCTACATTATTAAACTTTCCGTTTGCGGCTAATATGACTTTATATCCACTGGGCGAGAGTTCTCTGTATAAAAAATCTGCCGAAAGCGACATTTTACCTGAAGCAAGTTCAAAGTATGCGTTCTTAACAACAAGCGTTGTTTTCTCAGCATCATTGCCGACCGCGGGTGTGGTATAAACAAGAAACTTTTCAATTCCACCTTCACCTAATCCTGAAACTGATATCGTCCCTCCAAACTCAACATAACTTTTAACTGTAACCGAAACAGAATCAAGTTTTTCGGTTTGTTTATTTACTTCATCATTTTTCAACCAAATATTGGAGGGGGAATCACTGTATGCTATTTTGGTGACTGAAATACTGAAAGCTTTCTGAACTTCCAAGGCCCCGCCTGTGATATTAGGGAAAGTAAAATCTCCTGTTGAAGCAACCGCAAAATCAGTAAAATCCAATTCACCTTTTACTGCTGCAAAATCAGCTTTTAGCTTTCCGCTAAATTTTAATCGATAATCATCCGTGCCAACTTTTTCGAATGCAGGGCCGGTGGTTACTTTCAGACTAACATTCCCAAGTTTTAAGGAATCCAGTCCTTCTTTTTGTATTTGGCTTCCCCATCCAAGCGTTCCATCCATATTTATGGTTATTCCCGGAGCATAGGTAGTTGTGTTCGTATTTGATGAACCGGATGTGGTAGTGATTTGACCGTACCGGATGTATTTTTTTTCATCAATTGCACCGGCAGTTGTTTTCCTGTAAAACGCTGGAATTACGAGAACACTTACACTAGGGTTGCTGGGACTTGAAAAATCAGGGTTGACTGCCAAATAATCTAAAGATAAAATCCCGAATTTTACATCTTGAGTATATCTGGTTTTAGGTTCAAGCAGTGTAATGCTTCCGTTACCTTTAACGGTTCCATCGGTACCAACACTTATTGAAACTTTTTGCACTTTTCTGGATTTATCAATTTTTACAGGAAGTTTTACATCAAAATCTCCTCCAAAATAATATGCACCGTTTTCGTTGGCAACATTAATTTTTGTAAGCGCTAAATAGTCAGTATTACCCAAAATATTAATAGGTGTTGCCAAGGTAATTCCCCCTGTTCCTAAAGATACGCTGCCGTCAGTTCCTATTGTGAAATTAGTGAAGCTAACATCCTTTTTCAGGAAATTAACTTTACCATCCAAAGTGAGTTTGAATACATCGTTTGCATAGGAAGGCACGATTTTAGTAAGTGTAAAATCCGAATTAAAAACCTTAAATGTTTGTGGAGTTGGTACAGATACTGCACTAACCGAAACTCCGGAACCGGTGATTTTCAGATTCTCAACGGTCATGCTCAAACTTTCCTTCACCTTAGGAGCACTTATTATTGCGGAAATATTAAGTTCAAAGTCTGTATCAACTGTTAAGCTAAGGAGATCTTTGTTTCCTATCTTACTAAATTTAAGAGCAGAGACATTAATTGCATCCCCTGTAGGAGAACAAGTAAAATTCCACTTGTCATTGCTGTATGTAGAATTGAATTCAATTGGAGTTTGAACCGCCTGGTCATCTTTTATAAATTTAGATAAGAAGTTTCCATGGATTTGAAAACTTTTCGGACTCCCGAATTTCATATCAACTAAATCAATATTAAATGTACCAAAAGTTCCAACTGCAACAGTCCTTACATATGTATTTCCGA
>CAIWTC010000451.1 GCA_903915485.1 uncultured Ignavibacteriales bacterium
GTGCAAAGGATTATATCAGAGCAGACACCACTTATGACTTGTATATGAAATATACAGAACCGGGCTTGAGCAAAATAAAAAGAGGTATTATGATAGCCGCAAAAGCTAAGAATAATACAAGTGCAATTGCCCGATGCAAACAAGTTCTTGAAGCTGAACCTAATGATGTAGCTTTCACCAGATTTTTAGCAACATCTTACAATGGTGTTAATGATTCTGCAAACGCTCTCAGCACTATGAATCAGTTGCTTAAATCTGCCAAAGAAGAAGAAACCACAGTTGCAGACTATGACCTGTTGGGTAAACTTTTGAAAAAATTCAAACAAGATTCATTAGCTATCAATGCATTTATACACGCATTTGCAAAAGATTCAAGTCGTTCTGACCTTCTTGGAGATATCGGAGAATATTACTTCAACAAAAGAAACTTCAAAGAGGCTCAGCACTTTTTAGGTCTTCGATTTGAAAAATTCCGTGATTCTAAATTTCAGGATTTGTACAGACTTGGTAAATCATATATGCTTGATTCAGCATTTACCAAAGCTAGAGATGCATTCGACACCTTGTGTGCTAAATATCCTAAACTGAATACTCCATTCCAATTATTGGCTGGAGCGCTTATACAAATAAGCGCAGACCCTAAAGATGGTTTGGCTAAAGATGCATTCACAAAGTTCATTGAATTGACAGCAGATAAAGTGAAATTCAAAAATGATTTAATTACTGCTCATTGGTACTTAGGAAATTATTATTACAATAATCCTGATGTAGATGAGAAGAACAAAAACAAGAAAAACTTTGACAAAGCAAAAGCTGAGTACACTGCAATTCTTGAAATCGACCCTGAGTACAAAAAAGCAAAAGATGCTTTAGACCTTTTAGACAAGATTAAATAATCAAGTCAATTGATTTTAGCCCCAAGGAAATGCAAACCCTTGGGGCTTTTTTGTTTTATACTTAACTGCAACTATTCCACCCCCCGCTCCGTCTAAAAATCAGAGCAAAAAAAATTGTGTCCGAGGCCAATTTATGCATTATTTTTAGCAAAAGAATGCGTAAATTACTTAGTTAAATTTTGTTAAAAATAGTGTCTAAATCAAAACTTTTAAACGATAAAGAAAAACAAGCTCAGCTTATTGCAAATGGTGAAATCCCTAAGCATATAGCCATTATTATGGACGGCAACGGCCGTTGGGCTAAGCAAAAAGGTTATCCCAGAATGGCAGGGCATAAAGCCGGTGTCGATTCTGTTAGGGATATCCTCGAGGCAGCATCTCAGATTGGAGTTAAATATTTAACTCTTTATACCTTTTCAACTGAAAACTGGAAAAGACCAAAGTCTGAAGTTACAACGCTTATGCGTTTGATTGCCCATACTCTTCATAAAGAAATTGACCGCTTGAACAGTGAAAATGTCGGAGTACGAACTATCGGCGATTTCTCATCTCTCCCTGAGAGCGTTCAAAGAGAATTTCTTCATGCAAAAGTTCGTACACGGGACAACGACAAGATTCAACTCATCCTCGCAATTAGCTACGGAAGCCGATGGGAGATTATCGAAGGCATCAAAAAAGTAATTATGGATGTTGAAAACAAAAAATTATTACCAGAAGATTTGACGCCGGCAGTCTTTGGAAACTATCTCAGTACAACTGATATTCCGGACCCTGAATTAGTAATCAGAACAAGCGGTGAATTTAGAGTTAGTAACTTTTTATTATGGCAAGTGGCATATTCTGAGTTCTATATCTCCCCTCTTTTCTGGCCTGATTTCAGAAGAGACCATCTCTACGAAGCGATTGCAAGTTTTCAAAACCGCGAACGCAGATTTGGCAAAGTTAGCGAACAAATTAAACATGAATAAAATACTGAAAAAACACAAAATGAGTAAAAAACTCTCTAGCATTCTTTTCCTTAATTTCTTTTTTATATTAATTTTTATTTTTGCAAGCGGTGCAGGATTTGCACAGGCAACCAAGACTAGCTATAAAATATTGGGAATATCGGTTTCAGGAAATAAGTCTGCTGAACCTCGGACTATCATAGCTAACACAGGATTAAAAGTCGGTGACGAAATACAAATCCCCGGTGACCAAACTATCACAGCAATTAAGCAACTTTGGTCATTAAATATTTTTTCAGATGTTCAAGTTGAAATAGAAAAGAAAGTTCCGGAAGGAGTTTTTCTTCTCGTTAAAGTTGATGAATATCCCAGGTTAGAAAAAATAGTTTACGAAGGCAACGATGAATTCGATAATTCAGACTTCGA
>CAIWTC010000452.1 GCA_903915485.1 uncultured Ignavibacteriales bacterium
TATTTTCCTGTAGACGGGTTTATCGGGTGTTGTGGAAGTTGAACGGTAATAATAAACTGTGTCGTTTGAACCATCGTTATTGAGGTCACTGACAAATTTAAAATTTATTGAATCGCTTTGCAGAACTTTTCTTTATTAAGAAGAGGCATTCTTTTATTTTTCGATTTAAATTAATTATTCAAGCCAGGAAATAACTTCGTAAGTTCCTGTCATCGGAAAGAATGGCGGGATGGAGTTCATAAATCGTGTGTCGTATTTGTGCACAAATCTATAGCCTTTAGTTGGTGTAGTTCCTGAATAAACGGCAGTTGGTAAGATGTCATTGCCAGTAATCCCGCCAAAAATTTTCATATTACTTATTGATGTATAACTTGAATAATTGGCAATACTTAAACCGCTGTTCTGATTAAAAATTGATGCCATTATATTTATGTCTCCACGGCTATTATTAAAAGTAACCTCGGTTTTGTTTTCGGCAACTATTCCCAGCATGTCATTGCTGGTTGGGTCAACTCTTGGGTCAACTTTATAAACAATACTATTATCAAGAAATACATTCCCGACTGTTGTTCCAGCACCATTTGCTAAAGCGGCAACAGTAACTTTGCCATCCACAGTACCGCGCATAGTAACATTTCCTTGTTTGATTAAAATCACTCCGTTAGGTGCGAAAGTTGAAACAGCTGCTGTGGTAGCAGCACTCCATGCCGCACTTGTTGCATTGGCAACAGAAGTTCCAATTCTGGTTTTATATGTGACTGTAGCATCCGCATTAAAAGTCATGTCTACATCAACATATGGTTTAGCTGTTGTTCCCGCAAGAGTTACTCCTCCCGTGGCAGACCCCGTCATTGTTGTGGAGTTTAATGTCAGTGGAACCTGTACGCCACTCTCAAATCCACCTAAGAATTTTGGATTTGCAGGCGACCCTGTTTTTTGCAAACCATTCAAGCAAGTTACTTTCCCAAGAAAGACAGGACTTCCAAAAGTTGTACAGTAATCGTTGAAATGTATAGGGCCGTCAAGAGTGTCTCCTGTTGCGGGTAAAGCGGAAAGATTGTTATAGAAATTTCCGAATTTAGCAAAATTACTTGGCTGCAGTTTTATTTCAATAGTTTTTGAGTATCCATTATAAGCCCCGGTACAAGTCATTTGAACAATGTTTCCTGTTAAGTAGGAAATTGAAACATTGATTGTTCCGCCTTGAAAAGAAATATTGCTGTAGCCTGCGCTCCACCCGGAGGATTGAAAAAAAGATGCGCAAGCTAAATTCGCTCCGGACTGGGCAATTTTTTCAGCTACTGCTGACGAATAGTATGCAACATAAACATCAACAGTGTTTGTGCTGGCAGTAAGCATATTGGCAGTATAAACCATAAAGAGAGTGCTGAAGCCTAATATTAATAATAGTGATGCTCTACCAAACATAATTTACCTGTTATTTAAGTTCCTTGCTGATAAACGGATTTGTCGCCAATAAACATCAGCATATTTTGAATCATAAGCATCACCGCTTTCTGCACGAACCGATATTTGAATTGAAGCAACGGCTCCTGTTTCGGCGCGGGGAATTGGTGCGGGAATCTCTGTTCCGAATGGGTCAAAATATGTGAGGTCAAAGACGGTTATTCCAAAAAAGATTTTTTGTGCAGGGTTATTTCCCTCCTGCCGGTAAAGAATTCTATCTCTAGGATTTATTGATGCGGAAAGTTCTGAAAGAGGGCCAATAAAATATTTGACGGTATCAACGCTACCACTATTATCAAAATCTCCCACCATAGTAATTGTTGAAGTGTCAGCAGTAATGATGGCATCTCTAGTACTATTGATTATTCCAATGTTTTGGGAATAGCCAATTCTTTTTAGATCAGATTCGATTTGTCTCACAAGCATAAGTAAATTTTGTTGTAATAAGAAATCAGTATTATAATATCCCAGATTCAACACAGTATTTGTGTTTACTTGGAAAAGCGAAAGCATTAGAATTCCTCCAATGAACATTGCTCCTAGAATATCTAATAATACTTGATAACCCATGTATTACCTGAAATTCCAATAAGAAAACACGGAGCTAATTCTTATAGTATCTCTCATTGAGGGACTGGTAACGGTTACCAACATTTTTTTATTCCAGGTTTTTGAAGTCGTGATAACATCGGGGGTAGCCGCATTAACATAACCTATAGTGCATTTTAAGTCAAACATGGCCGAAGCTAAAGTTGAATCTCTGTAGGAAAGATTATTATAGTCGTCGAAATCATCAAAAGTGTTTTCTGTGGACTCTCCACTTTCTTTGCCTAAGCTAGTTGAGGCAGTTAAAGAAGTAACAGCTGTTACCGCAGCATTTGCAGAAGCCTCATCAAAGGCAAGCCTGCTGGCTGTTTCAATTTTAGAAGTAGCCAGAGATACTGCTACTAATGCAAATTTAGAGTTTTGAGAAGTGTCCTGACATTGCAGGATGTTCATGTTTACACGATTAGTTAACATCGTTAGCATCATCATCGCCATTAAAGTCAGCATTGATTGTCCAGTGCCCATTTTCTTTCGCCAATTATAAAACTAATAAATAATTCTTTAATATCTTAAAATCTATCCATAATCTCAAGCTAAAAGTTTACAGTAAGTGTTAAAGTAAAAAATATAAGACCTTTAAATATAATTTAATGAATGGTGATTCATAGTGACGAATTGCACAAAGCAATTAATTTTTTCGGGTAAAAAGAAATGCTTAACTTCGATGTCGATGGACTCTTCTATTACTTTTGATGGGAAATATTAGCTCCCGTGGGCAATGGACTCAATATTTTGCATCAAGCTATCAAAAAGTTCTATAAAAAATTGCAACTTTTGCATATTTTGCATTTACACTAATACAAATAATTAAAAAATTCAAGAAAGATTGATAATAATGAGAAGAGCAAAAATTTCATTAATCGGCGGCGGACAAATCGGCGGCGTTCTTACTCAGTTAATAGCCCTGAGGCAACTCGGCGATGTAGTACTGTTTGATGTTGTGCCTGATTTTCCGCAAGGAAAAACTTTGGATATAGCAGAGGCAGCAAGAATCGACGGTTTCGATGGTTCAGTAACAGGTACAAACTCTTATGAAGATATCGCTGGGTCAGATATAGTAATAATCACCGCAGGTCTTCCGAGAAAACCCGGTATGAGCAGAGATGACCTTTTAGTTTCTAACGCCGGCATTATGAAGACAGTTGCTGAAAATGTAGCAAAATACGCTCCTGAATCAATTGCAATTATTATTTCCAATCCTTTAGATGCTATGGCTACTTTATTCCAGAAAGTTTCCGGATTCCCGCATTCCCGCGTAATTGGTCAGGCAGGCGTGCTTGATTCATCAAGATTTGCAACTTTCCTTGCTTGGGAATTAGGTGTTTCTGTAAAAGATATCAATGCGATGACTTTAGGCGGACATGGCGATACCATGGTTCCTTTAGTTAGATTTGCCAATGTTAACGGAATTCCAGTAGTTGAATTACTTGAGCGCAAGTATAAGAGTGCTGAAAAGGCTAAAGAAGTTCTTACTGCAATCATCGAAAGAACAAAAATGGCAGGCGGCGAAGTAGTGAAACTTCTTAAGACAGGTTCAGCTTTCTATTCACCTGCATCTGCAGCAATACAGATGGCAGAGGCAATTTTATTTGATGAGAAACGAGTTCTTCCTGTATGCGTTCACCTTGCCGGCGA
>CAIWTC010000453.1 GCA_903915485.1 uncultured Ignavibacteriales bacterium
ACAGTTTCTGAAACTTCTTCGATACCATAAGGTTCAACTGTCCAAAGCAAATCAGTTACTCTGTCCAACTCTAAGGTGGAAATATTTATTTCAATTTCTTTATATTTTTTCATTTTCTTTTTCAGTTCTATGCATTTAGTTTCGTTATTGAATTCAGGATAAGCTGTTTGGAGCTTATAATTTCAGTACTGTTGAAAGTAGGGATACCTTTCAATCGGAATCTTATTCTATAACGGCTAAGAAGTGAAGACACGATTGCCGCAGTTTCAAATATTGCAAAGTCCTGATTAAATGAACTAACCTCTTTATAGCCAAAAGGCATAAAATTAAATTCTGATTTGTCAAGAATAGAATTGTTCATAAATCTTTCAGGATTAAACTCATTTGGATTCTCTCCGACATTACCATTTCTATGAATGGCATAGTTAAGTATAAGTACCCATGCTCCTTGAGGGATTGCATAACCATCAATGCTGTCTTCGGTCAACGCTCTTTTTGAGATTGACCAAACTGGAGGATACATGCGCAAAGACTCTTTAACTGCAGATAGCAGCAACGGACTTTGATTTAAGAAATTATAGTCAGGTCTTGAGTTTTTCAAGCCTGCAGAAAAAGTATTTTCAATTTGCTTCCGAGCATTAGTGTTCTTATCCAATAAAAATAAGCTCCAAGTTGCGGCCTGTGAAATTGCTTCAAACCATTCCAATAGAAATATCTTTACTTGAGTAACAATGACATCAATCGAAAGGTGATTTTGTTTGTATTCGTTATAAAGGGCCTGGATTAATATTCCCTTTTCAGAACTCGGGAGAAAAAACTCTTCAACTATCTGTTGCGAAAAACCATCAATGTACTCAATTGCTTCTCTGACATATTTCGGCATTTTTGGGTGATATGAAAAAGGTTCGGAGAATGAATTGCGAAGTTTCCCGTTTGCTTTATCAAAGTAGTTGATGTTTGAAAATATATCGTTCATTGCATCAAGAACGGGATCCGCGTTTATTTCCAACTGAGGAGAGATAAACAACTTTGAATTTACTTTAAGTACCATGCGTCTTAATTCAAGCTCAATGTTCAGGACAGATTCACGGCTTGGGGATTCGATATTTGCGGAAATATATTCATCAATATCAGCAAATAGTTCAGAGCAGTACTCTTCGTATTTATCTGACTTAATTATTGTAGAAACTGCTTTTTGTGTAGAAAGAAAAACTTTCTCTTCCGGTGCCTCAGAGTTGGAATTAAACGCATTGAACGAATTGAAGACAAAGTTATCGGAATATCTGGATGCGTTCGATTTTAAGACATGCTTGGCATAATCAGGATGACTCAAAACAATAATATCATTGCCGAAATGTTTTATTTTAAAAATCCCATCATGCTCTTGTGCTAAGGTTGTTAAAGCTTCAATAGGGTTATTCTTAAGTTCAGAGCCCATTCTCAGCTTTGAAAAAAAAGATACATCAGGTATTTTTTTTTGGTTTTCCATTTCTGCGTTGTCCGTCTTTTTGTTTTCAGTATTAAAGGAAATTAATAAAGCAATATAATCATCTAATTTGAACTTTAATCAAGATTATTAAGGTTCAATTCAATCCCAATAGGGCAGTGGTCAGACCCCTGAACATCCGGGAGAATGAAACCATTCTTAACCGCTGTTACAAATGGAGCAGTCACAAAAAAGTAATCAATTCTCCATCCGACATTTCTTGAGCGTGCACGGGTCACAAGATGCCACCAAGTATAGTTACCGCCTTCGGAGTTAAATAAACGGAAGGTATCTTTGTAGCCATGTGAAATAAATTTATCCATCCAATCTCTTTCCATTGGAAGGAATCCTGAAGTTTTCTCGTTTTCTTTAGGCCGGGCAATGTCGATCTCTTGATGTGCTGTGTTAAGGTCTCCGCAAATTATCAGATTCTTCCCTTCATCTTTTAACTTATTTGCATAGATAAGAAAAGCATCATAAAATTCCATTTTATACTGAAGGCGTATATCGCTGGAGGCACCATTTGGGTAGTAGATATTAATTAGCACAAACTTATCATACTCGGCGACAAGAATGCGTCCTTCCGAATCAAATTTTTCAATCCCGAATCCGTAAGACACGTTTATAGGTTTTTGCTTTGTGTAAATCGCGACTCCGCTATATCCTTTTTTATTTACTGATGATGAAAAGTAAGAAATATAATTGCTAATATTTAAGAGTTCATTCGGTAGTTGTTCGGGAGATGCTTTTGTCTCCTGAAGGCAAATTATATCCGGGTTAGTTTGAGTTAGCCATTCCAGGAAGCCTTTTTTGTGAATAGCACGAATTCCGTTTACATTCCATGAGAGTATTTTCAATGTATTACCATAAATAATTATTCGAAGTATTAAGATAAGGTGTAAACAAGAATAAGTAAAGAAGTATTTGAAGTGCTTTATTTCAGATGAAATATCCAACCTAAACACCCGGCGGTTAACTTGTTTTGCTAAAGCCTGGAGCAGTTAGGAAAGTATTTGCCCTCTTCTGCAAAAATGAGAATGATACTGGGGAAATGGGCGATTCAGGTTAATTAAGCTTAATCGCCGAAAAGCGGTTTTATGTTGAGAAAATGATTCGTTCTATTGCATTAAAATCATCGGTATTTCTCACAATTAGAACTAGTTGCCTTAATTTTTATCAAATTTGGGAAATAATCCACAAATATTAATGAAAATGTGAAATTATGCGAAAGAATTTTTGGCATAAAATTGGATATCTCTACTCAATAATTTCAAACTATGAAGAATATACTATTTTATAGCCCGGATCTAAATCTGTGCGCAAGTTTAATGATGTTTTTTGGTGACAGGTACCTGGTCACAACATCCACCAATATTGAAGCAATAGAGCAAATAGCAAACTCTGTTGCCTTTGACCTATTGATTTTGGATGCTGAACCGGATAAAAGTCTTGCTGAACTTTGCAAAAAAATAAATAAGAGCGAGAATCCTGTGCCTATCATTCTTACATATGTGTATACTTCGAAGTTCCGCGACATGGAGTCAAATCTGAAAAACTACATTGAGGCTATCTTCTATAAGCCTTTCGAATTAAACGAAGTTTCCCAAAAAATCGACAAACTGCTAGTACAGTTAGCTTAGTCCTATTATAGATTTTCTTTAACAACCCACTTAATTAAATCAAGCTTATATTTTGTAAGAAGGGATATTTTTCCCTTACTGTTTCAACTTCCGAAATATCAATTGTGACAATCTCTGGGCATTTGCTTATTTCCGGAACCAAGTTAGCTCCTGTTGGTCCGAAAATATTACTTTCGCCTTGATAACTTGCAGATGAATCTTCCCCTGAACGGTTAACACCTGCAACGAAACACTGATTCTCTATTGCTCTTGCTTTCAACAGAGTTGTCCAATGGTCTGCCCTTGAGGCTGGCCAGTTAGCGATATTAACGATTAGTTCGACTCCCGCTTTTGCGTACATTCGGAATAATTCCGGGAATCTTAAATCGTAGCAAACTGAAAGACCGATTTTTATACCCAAATCATTAATAATTACAACCTCTTTCCCGCTAGAATAGAATGAACCTTCATCAGAGAGAGGAAATGTGTGAATTTTTTTGTAAACACCCAGAATGGTGCCTTCGCTATTAAAATAAACAGCAGCATTGAATTTTTGCTTATTCTCAAACAAGCTCATCCCTGCTATAATTGCACAGTTATGCTCTAGTGCTAATTCGGTGAAAAAGGCAGCAGTTGCTCCTCGGGTATTTTCAGAAATTATTTCAGAATTCATCGAGAAGCCCGTCAAAGTCATCTCGGGGAAAATCAGTAAGTCAAATTTTTTGTCCTGATTTTCTAAAGCTGAAATAATTTGATTAGTATTTGCTGTTTTGCTTTCCCAAACGGGGGCATACTGAAAAAGTGCAATGTTCATTTTATTCATCAATAATTTATTAATTCGAAGCTAAGAATTTAACTATATTACGAATATAAAAAGAAGAAAGTTTTTTTGAATTTAGAGAAAATATCGACCGGTCTAACTGAGTCCCAAAGTAATGCTATAAAACAATTGTTCGAGTTTCTGGACACGGATGATCATTGCTTCATCTTAAAAGGATACGCGGGTACAGGTAAGACATTCCTCATTTCCAGGTTAACAAAATATCTGGATAAACATGAAATCCCTTTTATTTTAGCTGCCCCAACAGGACGCGCGGCAAGAATGCTTTCTCAAAAGACTGACAAAAAAGCTGTTACAATCCATTCACTTATTTATGCTAGCCCCGAAGAACTGCTAGAATCAGCTCATTCTACAGATAGAACAATTTTAAACTTCTCCATCAAAAAATTTACTCAACCGCAAGGCACAATATTTATTATCGATGAATCGTCTATGGTGCATGATAATTTATCTGCAGGTGAGTTTCTGAATTTTGGAACAGGAAGATTGCTCTTTGATTTACTTAATTACACTTCGCTAAATTTCAAACAGGATAACAAAAGAACAAAACAGAAAATAATATTTGTCGGTGACCCGGCACAATTGCCACCGGTGAATCAGAAAAATTCACCTGCACTTTCCTCCGATTATCTTTATTCTGAATTTGGACTTTCAGCCGATGAAACTGAACTCACTGAAGTCGTTCGCCAAAGCGGTGAAAGCGGCATATTAAATTTCGCAACAACTCTTAGAAATACTTTATCCAATGAGCAATTCAGGTTTCCGCAGATGCTGAAATCTCTTGATACTAAAGTGGTCTCTTCAAGTGAGTTCATTGATGTCTGGAAACATCCGGCTACAAAGAACATCGATGAGGTGGCGGTAATTGTCCGCACTAATGACTTGGCATTGCGATACAACAGGCAGATAAGAAATTATTTATTTCACACAAAAAGCGATACTCCCCGAAAGGGCGATAGGCTTTTGGTGATTAACAACAACAACTTTTATAACTTTCTAAACGGCGATATTGTTGAGGTTGCGGAAATTGTGTCTGAAACTGAAAAGCTGAAAGCAACCAATCCTTTTGATGGGAAAGAATATGAACTTTGCTTCAGAGATGTTTTGCTGCACTACAAAGACTCTGAGGGAAAAGAACAGGAAAAGTATGTAAAAATTTTGGAGAACATGCTTAGTTCAAAAACAGGCGGACTCGGAAGGAATGAACATACGATTCTGCGAATTATTTCTCTCGATGTTGCCGGGTATAAGTATTCTCAGCTTAATCCTAAAAAGAAATCCTCACAGAAAGCAATGGAGACGAAGAAAAAAGTTGAAGAGGCAATGAAGGATAGTGAATACTTGAATGCACTGCAGGTTAAATTTGGATATGCATTGACTTGTCACAAAGCACAAGGCGGCGAGTGGAAAAATGTTTTTCTTGATTTCAACAGTTACGGCCCAATTCATGATGAAGATTATATTCGATGGGCATATACCGCAGTTACCAGAACAAAGGAGACTCTTTATGCTATCAATCCTCCCGGTATATTCTTAGACCAGATACCAGAAGATGACGGCAACAGGCGTTATGTTCCCTTTGTTGATTAGTTTTAGTACCTCTTAGTTGAACTTTTTAGAATTGATGTAAACAGGAAATATTTATGAATTTACAAATCATTAAACAAAAAATAGAACAGGCAGTCGAACTTTTAAACGAGTTTGAAATTGATTTATGGCTTATATTTATTCGTGAAAGCCACACTATGCCTGACCCATGCATTGATATGGTGGTTGGAACGCATGTTACATGGCAGTCAGCATTCCTTATAAATAAAAATGGTGATACAACTGCTATTGTAGGCTCTTTGGAAGTTCCCAATACCGAAAGTATCGGGACATATAAAAATGTTGTTGGATATGTTCAATCAGTTAAAGAACCCTTGCTGGAATATATGGATAAACATAAACCTAAGAGGATTGCTATTAATTATTCTCTTAATTCAAATCTCGCAGATGGTTTAACTTATGGCATGTATCTATCCTTGAAACAATACTTGAAAGATACACCTTACATGACTTCGCTGGTTTCATCTGAAGATTTAATTGCAGCACTGCGCGGAAGAAAATCTGAAAGCGAAATTGAAAATATGCAGGTTGCTATTAACGAGACACTCGAAATCTATGATGCAAATACTCAATACATGAAAGTTGGGATGACTGAACTTGGCGTGGCAAATTTCATCAAGTCAAAAGTAAGTTCAATCGGACGGGAATTAGCGTGGGATGAAGCACATTGTCCTGCGGTTTATACAGGGCCTGAAACTGCCGGTGCTCATAGCGGGCCGACTGACAGAGTAATTGAAGAAGGACATATTCTAAATATAGATTATGGAACAAAGTTTAACGGGTACTGCTCGGACTTACAGCGCACTTGGTATTTTTCCAAGAGTGGTGAAGTAGAAGTTCCTGTGGAAGTACAGCATGGATTCGATACAATATTTGATGCAATTTCCAAAGCCGCTGAGTTTGCAAAGCCAGGTGTCATGGGACATGAGGTAGATAATATCGCCCGCTCATATATTGTCTCCCGTGGATATGAGGAGTATCAGCACGGTTTAGGTCATCAAGTGGGGCGTATTGTTCATGATGGGGGAGTAGGGTTTTATCCTCTTTGGGAAAGATATGGTTCGCTGCCTATGAAGAGAATCGAAAAGAATCAAGTATTCACTATTGAACCGAGGCTTCTTGTAAAAGGCTACGGTGTGGTGACAATCGAAGAAATGATTGTTATAACCGAAAGCGGATGCAGATTTTTATCAAATCGCCAAAAAGAGTTGTGGGTTATTAAGAGTTAATATACCGGGCCTCGCCGAATATATTGCACTTCGGTTTTCACATTTTACTCAGTCTGTTGAGTAAATTTACTCAATGGACTGAGTAAAATTTATCTCCATGCAATAAGAGTCTTACAGCAAAAACAAGTATTTTTTGAAGTTGCTAATATAACAAGTAGAAAAAATAGCACAATACTTTGTTGATTTATTCTTAACTTTTCTAACAAATTCTAAAATCACTTTAAGGATTCATATGAAACTATTCTCATTGACATTATTAGTTCTGCTTATGAGCTATTCATTTCTCTCATTCGCTCAGG
>CAIWTC010000454.1 GCA_903915485.1 uncultured Ignavibacteriales bacterium
ATCAGAATAAGAAAGGACATAGGAGCGCCAAGGTTTATTGCAGAGATTTTCGCCAATATTACTAACCAGTTTCCCAATAGCTGCCGAGATTACTTTATCATTAAGCGTTGCATCGTAATCTGCGCTTTGCCCAACACCTAATACAGTTCCAACTTCTGAATATGCCTCTCCGGAACCTTCTTCAGAATAGATTATTACTCCTGTTTTTACATCAACCAATCTAACACTTACTTTTGCATATGCTGTTTGCGTTTTAGTTCTGCTGAATACGCCGACATCGCTAGTTGTTTTTCGCCCAAACTCGGTTACTGAACCAAGAATTAAATAATCCGCAGGAATACCCGATTCTGTTATTTTGCTTAACTCTTTTTCTTTATTTAAAAAGTCTAAATCAGCGCGTTCAATTAAAAGAAATTTATTTGTTGCGGAAAGTTTGGTGGAGAATATATCCATAGCTTGTTTGCCAAGTCTATCTTCGTTTTTGTCATAGAAAAACCCTTGACCATATTTAGTTTCATTTGTAAATCTAGCGATTGCAACTTTTCGCTTAAGCGATGGCTGGTCAGTTGAAATACTTTTACTTTGCTGAACTTTATTATCCGTAATCTCGCGCGTTAATGGCGGTCTAACAGTAACACAAGCAGAAAAGAAAAGCATTAGAACTGAAGTAAAAATAATTTTTTTTATCAACATATAACCTCCTAATTATTCTTTATTTTTTGTCCTAGGGTGGCTGTATAAAACAGACCTTACTTGACACTTAATATTAGCAATTATAACTTAATAAAGCAAGCTATCTTTATTTAGTTAGATATTAAGCCAAAAAAAATTGCCAAACCCCATTAGAGTTTGGCAATCAAGATAATGTGTGCATAAATTATTATTTATACTTCACAGCTACACCAGTAGCAGTGCAACCTCCGCCGTATGGGCCTTCAAACCTGAAGTCTATTACTGCATCGGCGCCCATTTCGCGGGCTGCTTTAATAATTTCTCTTTTTAATACTACACCGGTATCTTCCGCTAAATTAGAGATTGATGATGTAACCGGACCCAACTCCACATAACTTCTCTCTAAATTTCTGCGACCATATACTTGTATATTTCCGCTTGATGTACTTCCTTTATGCGCATCGGTATTAAAATAATACTCGTTAGTTGCACATCCCGTTAAGAAGAACATTCCCACCAGAACAATAGCATTCAATAAAATATTCTTTTTCATTTGTCTGTCCTTTCTGCATTTGTAAGTTTCACACCGGTTCCGCTTGCAAAATATTGGTCCACGGTTATTGGAATGACAACCAACAATACTGTTCTTCTTTGAACAACAAGTCGGAAATTAATAATGTTACTGCTTCCATATTTTGCCGCCTGTTTTCTTAACTCTTTAACAGCAGTTTCCTTAGTGTCTCCAATACCAATTACCTGACATACCTCTTTATAAGGCTGCGCCAAAGTTGGTTCGGTTGTTAAAGACACCGAGGCATAATTGGAAGAATTATTTACAGGAGAAGAACCCTCCCCGGTAGGTGTATGCAGGGAAGTTATACATCCCGCGAAAAAAAGGGGCGGAAGCAAGAACAATATTCGTATAGTTCTCATAAGTTTACCTTTTTGTTTTGAAGTAAGTAATTTGTTTTTATGTACACTCTAAAACACTTAATAAAGATTTGTATGTACAAAATATAATTAAAAATATTTTCCGATGCATGACAATTATTTAGTATCAAATGAAAACACG
>CAIWTC010000455.1 GCA_903915485.1 uncultured Ignavibacteriales bacterium
AAATTAATTTTTTGATTACACTGTATTTTCCCGTTTTTAACTCATAGAAATAGACGCCTGAAGCATAGTTGCCTGCGTTCCATTGCACACTGTGTGTCCCTGCCGCTTTATCACCGTTTGCTAATACTGCAACTTTTACGCCGAGTTGATTGTAAACACTTAAAACAATACTTGCTTTCTCAGGGAGAGCATAACTGATTGTTGTGCTTGGATTAAATGGGTTTGGAAAATTTTGCATCAAAGCATAAGAGGCAGGTGCAATTAAAGATTCATTTACTCCGGTTAATACATCTGAGGCTAGGTTATATTCGTATGCACCGATATCGATAGTTCCGGCAGCACCTGAGGTCTTATCCAGTTTGCGTCCATATCCGGGGCCGCGAATATCGAAGCTCTCAGAATTAGCGGTATTGCTGCCCGCATCAGCACAAGGTGAGTTGCTTCTTATCCGGTAATCTCCTGTAGTTGTTGGTGCATTGGAATATGAAACGCCCGCAAAAAAGACAGGTACTGCATCAATGTTGCCTCCGCCATTCACAATATTGCTTGAAGTATACCAGTTTGCCGTTGAAGAATATTGAACATCGCAATTGGTCAATGTCATTGTTCCGCCGGTTGTTTTTGCGATATCAGACTGGTTATTATAGATTATAGAATTTGCTACAGTTACATTCATTGTTCCTGACTGAACCTGCACATGCAGCCCTTCAGCATTCTTGTTGCCTGAGATGGTCGAATTAATGATACTGCCGGTGGTTGAACTGCTTGGCGCGTACCCGTTAGAAAACTCGATACCGCTTCCGAAATAAACAGCAACATTGCCGGTTATGATACAGTTTGTAAGAGTTCCATTACTCGTGGACCCCCATCCTGCGATTTCAACTCCGCCCCCGTTATGCCCGGATGATGTGTTCCCTCTAATGATACATGAGGTGATGGTAATATTTGCTGTTGTACCGGCATCTGCATAGCTCATAATTCCTCCGCCATCACGGGAGCATAAATTATTTTCAATAATACAATTGGAGATTTTTGGGGAACTGCCGGAAACTCCTCCTAAATTATTAATACCACCGCCGCCGTTATCGGGAGCAACAGCCTGGTCGGCATATCCTTTAGTTACGGTAAATCCATCAAGTTCAGTCCCGGCACTTACGCCGTTAAAGGACACAACATGATATACATTATCTGTGTTAGTGCCTGCAACCCCAATATCTCCGCTTAATATCGTATTATTATTAAACAATTTTCGACTTTCCAAGACAATCTCGGTACCGTTAAATCCGCCATAAACTTTCACGCCGCTTGGTATTGCAAAAGTAGAAGAACGAGTTGGACTTGCACCGCCCGGTTTATAAGTGCCTGCTGCAACCCAAATCTCGTTACCGCTTACTGCTGTTGCCAAAGCAGCATCTAAAGTTGTATATGCATTGGCCCAATCTACGCCGGAATTGGCTCCGGTTGAGCCGGCTTTTACATATTTGGTTGAGGTGGCAGCTATTGCTCCGACTGTTTTTGTCGTTTGTGCAAACGCTGTCTGTAAAAACAAGCTTGTTATCAGCATAATTATCATTGTTAGTTTCATGCCTGAATTTTGCCATTTAATAAGTAGTGCATTTTTCATGGAGTCTCCATTTGTTTTGTTAGTGTAATTAGTTCTCATTTTCCATCCTCGGAGGTGTCAATATTTCTTCTAAAAAGTATCAGTCCAAAAGTTTTAAGTAGAATTTTCATATCGGTGATAAAACATTTTTCGCGTTCATACAATAAATCGTAGAACATAAGTTCTTCAATGGAAAAGGGAATTATCCTGTTTACCTGCCATAATCCTGAAATTCCAGGTTTACTTTTAATGATTGTTCTTAATTGCATTTGCTGGGCATCAATTGTTTGAATTCTTCTTAATTTTTCAATTGAAAAAGCTTTTGGCCCGATTAAACTCATCTCTCCTTTAAGGACATTGATTAACTGCGGAAGTTTGTCGAAATGATGTGTTCGCACGGTTCTGCCGAAAGGGATATATGCGGCTTTGATTTCTGATTCCCGTGAGACAGCATCTGTCTTGCCATAATACAGATGGATTATTGGTCTTAAGGTGCGAAGTTTAGGCACTTTAATAACGGGGTGCGCAGTACTGATTGTCCTTGATTGAATCAGGAAAGGGGACCTGCGGGTAAGTAGGGCTGCATATAAAGTATATATCAAAACAAATGGTGCAGTAATTAGAATCCCTGCTAATGAAAGGACGATATCGCTGATTCTTTTAAGACTTTCCGATATGGAATGAACTGAAAGACCTGGGGGGATAACCGGAGGATAATTTGACCCCGAAGTCATTTCGGATGAATTACTGTTGAAATTAATATTATTCATGTTCGCAATTGAATTTTCGTTTAACTTCTTTACTCATGTTACGCAGAGCCTATTTTGACCAAATTTAAGCATGGGTTTTTTTATTTACTTCCCGACTTAAGAGTCGGAATTATTAAATTAGGGAATAAGCTTTTGCGTAACATAATTTCTTTAATTAAAATTGAAAGTTCAATTGTAAATAATTTGCTTTATCGAATCCCGAAAACATCTTCCTCATTCACGGAATTCTTGAAATAATTAGTTCCGTCTTTCGGGAAAATTGTTTATTTACGGAAATAACTGCGAAAATAGGCTGTAATTGAGGTTAGTATTTGGCGACAATCTATAATGATTTAGCAGAAAAGAAATATATTTTGGCGAATATTTTTCAAAATTGAGTAAATAATTATGAGAAAATTTGAATTGGGCAAAAAAAACGGTCAGACAGATTAGTGAATGACCGTTAAATAGGGGAGTAAAAGGTTTTGGAGTGTTCTTATTTTCTAAGAAGCTATGGTTTCATTTGCTGCAAACTTCTTGAATTGAACAGGGGACATACCCGTAATTTTTGCAAATGCCTTGTAGAACGGACTTTTTGAGCTGAACCCTGACTTAGACATGATTGTATCTATACTCATCTTCGGGTCACCGTTAATCATCAATTCTTTGGCAGCAGTGATGCGGTGGTAATTAATGAAGTTACTGAAATTCATTTCTGCAAATTTATTTATTGCCTGGGAAACATACTTTTCGTTTGAATATGCCTTAGATGCCAGTTCCAAAAGAGTAATTGAAGGGTCAAGGTGTATTTTCTCTTCATCTATTAGGATGAGAATGCGGTTGTAAATAACAGCAAGCACTTCATCTTCGGAATTAGGAGTAAATTTAGCAAGTTCAGCATCAAGTATCTGCGAAAACTTATCGTGTGAAAGTTCAGTATTCCTTTTATAAAGTTCCAGGAGGTACTGATGTCTTTTTCGCTGAAATAAGGTAATTCCGATTAATACTATAATGAATAATCCCAGGCCTAGGTAAGTTATTCTATGTAAAAGTAAATCATGAGCTTCTGCTTTTGACCTTAATTCTTTTTCATATTTAGCTTCAATTTTATCAATTGCTTCATGTTTCTCTGCATTGAAAAGCGTATCTTTTAGTGCCTTGGCCTTGTTTGTGTATTCAAATGCTGACTTATAGTCACCTGTTTTGGAATATGCATCCGCAAGGTCTTCGTAAGCTTTAGCTTCTTCAACAGGCAGTTTGAGTTTTCTTATATAAACCAGTGCACTGTCATATTGAATAAAAACATCTTTATACCGTTTTATTGAGGCATAGGCAGAACCGATATCAATATAATTTATTACTTTGCCGTAATCAATCCCTGCTTTGTAACAAATGTCAAGAGAATTTTTATAGAATACAATAGCGCTGTCATAATTATTAAGCATCAGATATGCATTGCCGATATTTGTGCATGCCTGTGCAACACTTGACGGTTTATTAAGTTTTTTTGCAATGTTAAGTCCCATATTAAGATAGGTAATTGCAGTTCTGTTGGAATCCTTGTCCGTATATAACATACCAAGATTAGAATAAATCAAACCGAGGTTAGTAAGATTTCCGCTTTTAATGCCATCATCAATACCTCTGCGGTAGTATTCAATAGCTTTTGTGAAATCTTTTAAGTAATAATAAATAAGCCCTATATTCCCGGCGCAAATTGTAGTCAGGTCTTTCCTTCCTATCGAAGCATAGTAAGAATATGCGATCATATGGTCATTTAAGGAAAGTGCATAATCACCACGCTGGGTATAAAGTTTTGCACGGTTGAGCAATGCTTTGGCTTTTGCAAAAGTCCCGTCTTTTAAGTTTTCAAGGGACTTATCAAAGAATATGGCGGATGAATCCAACTCTCCTTTGTCGAAATAGATATTACCGAGAGATGAGTTGTACAGGCTTTTGGATTCGGAATCAAAAACATCGGAATAATTCTTCATTGCATTTGTTAGTGTCATTGCAGCGTTTTCATGGTCACCATTGGCAAGATAAATAGTGGAGAGAATTTGATAGTAATTGACAAATCCTACACGGTAGTCCGTTTGTTCGATTATTTGTTTTACTTTCTCAATTTGTTTTGATGCTGCCCCTGGGTTATTATTTACAGATTCTGATATAACAGTGAGCATACTGTTAATCGTAGCCGTATCTTTCTTGCCGGATTGAAGAAGTTTTTCAAATGAATCGCCTTCCTGTGCAAAGACAGTTATGCAGATTAAATTCGCGAAGAAAAGTGCTTTAAGAAATTTCATCTAAATTTCGGTTAGTAAAAATATGAAAAAATAAGTGTCTGATGATTATAGAATAACCCCTTGAATTAAAGATTTAAAATAATATCTCAAAAACAATGGATGTAAAAGTACATTTAATTGATAAATTATCAAAACATAATTTAAAAAAGGTAATAAATATCAAGTAAAGTGTTATTCATTATTCTACTAAACTATTGTTCAAGTCGATAAACGAAGAAATTAAATGACTAAAGTTTAATTGAGGCTTAACTCAAATAAGAGATATATGAATTACAAAATACATCAATGTGGACTTAGATCATCTCAAACTCAGACTGCAGTTCTGCATTTGAACTGCTTCCTATCCAAACAATAAATTTACCGGGCTCAGTTACCCTCTGCATTTTTCTGTTATGGAAAGATAAATCATCAGTGTGAATTTGAAATGAAACTACCTTTGTTTCGCCGGGTGCAAGTGAAATCTTCTTGAACCCTTTTAATTCCTTCACTGGCCGGGTAACACTTGCGGATACATCTCTTATATATAATTGTACAGTTTCCATAGCATCCCAACAGCCTTTGTTAAATATTTCGGCACTGATATTGATAGTTTCGCCGAGATGGATTTCGTTTTTATCTAATACTAGATGGCTGTAATTGAATTCGGTGTAAGATAATCCAAAACCGAATGGGAATAGGGGAGTGTAATGTGTATCAAGATGATATGAAGTGTTGCCGACAGATACCTGATGCATACGCGGTTGAATATCGTCTATATGCATGTATGTTTCCGGTGTCACTGGTTTGCCGGTATTTTTTTGTGAATAGTATATCGGAACCTGACCGGTAACCCTTGGGAAGGTAACAGGCAGTTTTCCTGAAGGGGAAACTTTGCCGAAAAGTAAGTCAGCAATTGCAGGACCTGCCATTGTTCCCGGATGCCACGCGTATAAGATTGCATCTACATCATTCACAATATTTTCTAAAGCTAATGCTCTGCCTGCCATTAATACCAATATAATAGGCTTTCCTGTGGCAGATATTTGTTTGATAAGTTCAACCTGATTGCCGGGCAGACCAATATCAGCACGGCAATGTGCTTCTCCTGAGAGGATTGATTCTTCACCTAGAAATAAAACCACAATGTCTGAATTATTTGCGGCGTCAATAGCATCACTGAAAAACTGACTACTTTTGCTTCTGGTTGATTCCATCGCACGGACATAGTTAACATGCACATCTTCGCCGGAAATTTCCTTGATTGCATTAAGAGGTGTTTGGCTATGCCGTTCATCTGCATCGAAAACCCAAGTCCCTAATTGTTCATAACCGTCATCAGCAAGAGGACCAATCACGGCAATAGTTTTTACACTCTCCTTAACGATTGGAAGAACATTATTTTCATTTTTTAGCAGAACTGCACTTTGAATTGCTGCTTCTTTTGCTGCTGCAAGGTGATTCTCATTAACTAATTCCGGAAAATCAGGCGGATTGGTATATGGCAACTCAAAAAGTCCGAGACGAAATTTGATTCCTAAAATATTAGAAACCATTGTGTCTAGTTGCTGCATTGAAATTCTACTCTCATTTATTAAGGCAAACAGATGCTCTGAATATGTTTGGCTAGCCATCTCCATATCAAGACCTGCATTAGCAGCTTCGAATGCTGATTCTTTATCATTAGGGGTAAGACCATGAGTTGACAGTTGTTTGATTGATTCCCAATCACTGACTACGAATCCGTCAAATTTCCATTCTTTTCTTAAAACTTGTTTCAGTAAAAACTCATTAGCTGATGCAGGGACACCATCCAAATCACTGAACGAAGTCATTACTGTTGCGGCACCTGCATTTAGTGCAGCTTTGAACGGCGGTAGGTGAGTATTTCTAAGTTCATTTTCCGGAATGTTTGTCGTGTTATAATCGCGGCCGCTTTCACTTGCACCGTAGCCTGCAAAATGTTTTGCACACGAAGCAATACGGTCTTTTCTATTTAACTTAGTTCCTTGAAATCCTGAGACCATTGCTGCACCGAGTACGCTGATAAGGTAAGTGTCCTCTCCGAGTGTTTCTGCAACCCGGCCCCAGCGCGGGTCGCGGCCGATATCAAGCATGGGAGCAAATGTCCAATTGATTCCTTGTGAGGCCGCTTCAATAGCGGAAATTCTGGCACCTTCATAAACTATGTCGGGGTTCCAACTGGCCGCCTGTCCTAACGGAATAGGGAAAATTGTTTTGAAGCCGTGAATTACATCTCTACCGATTAAAAGAGGAATGCCAAGTCGGCTTTCTTTGACTGCAATGTATTGAAGTTCATTAATGACATCTGGATTAACTTCATTAAGTATGGCTCCGATTTTTCCATCTTTAAGATTATTTTTCAGTGCCTCCAGGTGACTTCCGCCGGTTGTGTTAACTAAACAAAGCTGACCAATCTTTTCTTCAATTGTCATTTTATTAAGTAAATCGTTTATACGAATTTTCGAAACAGAATCGGTTCCCATTAATAATTCTCTGTACATAATAATATAGTTATATGAATATTGTTTAAATATGAAGCGGTGCTGCATCTACAGCACCGCAGGTTGTTTTTAAAAATAGATTATTTAATATTTGTTGTCTTAGTCTTTATCCCTAAAGAATCAATGTATTAAATGTTGAATCTTAAATATGTGCGAACTTCCCACTCATTTCCTTTAGGTTGTCCAGGTGCGGTCGGATAGGGAAGAAGCACACCGACTTCATTTATTTTATAGATTGGCGCATATCTGTTTGAATACTGGTCAAGTGAGCGCCATGTATATCTTACTCCAAGTTGTGTCTGCGGCAGATTAAACCAGTTAATCATTCCCAACACAGTTGACATATCAGCCATTAACTGTAAAGGATATGTGATATTGAAATCTCTATGATAATCATACGGGCCCCAGTCATCAACTTTAACTGATGCAATTAGTTTTATTGAATTCATAACAACTCTTATGTCGCCGCCATAACGGTGAATTAACCTTTGATCGCTTCCGTTAGGCTCTCCGGGGCCGCCAAAGAGATTAGCTATCAAACCAAAATTGTCATTTAATTTAGAAACTATGCGCGTATTAACTTCCCAAATGTCGCGTGCTTTGGTTGCTTCCGGAAATGCAAATAATGTTCTGCCATCGCCGAGAATACCGATAGCAGCATCTTTTGTTGTAGGTTGATGACGGTAAACAAATCCAGCACTGAACGCGAGCTGTGCGTCTTCTCTGATATCATTATCCCATGCAAACATCCATGTTGCCGGTGTCGGATCAAAATTAATTAGTAATTCACCCGCAGTTGTTTCTCTGTTTCCTCTGACTGCAAAAGGATCAGAAAGAATATTTCTTGGGTGACCGGGAGCGGGGACATCTCCTGATAGAGGTCCTTCAATCGGTTTTTGCCATAAAAAGTTTGGTGCAATCTGCCAATTGCCGACTGAGTATGCTAACCCACTAAGTACATTGTACTGATTTCCTGAACCACAATCTTTAAGTCTCCATCCGGTATATGTTAATGTTTGTTCAGCGCCGCCCTCAGCAACAAGACCCATCGCAGCACCCTGTGCGTACCAGTTTATTGGGCCGCTCTGGAAAGTGAATTTGATTTTTCCGCCATAAGTATCTGAGGATTTGATTTTATCCTGAAGTATAGTATAGTTTCCGGTGGAACCTTTAGCTATCTGAAATGTCTGCCCAACTTTTTTACTACCTGACCATATTCCGCCGACTTCAAATCCAACAACACCGTCTGTATATGCAATATGTAATGTCCCTTTGCTGTTAATTGGAATAGGAACAGCAAAAGAGCTTACTGCGGCGCCTTGTTTAGCAATATCATCCTGATAAATTCCCGTAATCTGAACAGGTCCTAAGTGGTTTCTGTATTTGACTAATACAGCAGGGTTAGCACCCCACCAAAGTTCAGGTCCGAAAGCAACCTTAAGTCCCTCAAATGATTTTTTACCTGCAATCTCAAAACCTAAAGGGGCATTTGCATTGTAGATGTCAGCATTGATTCCGTAATTTGCTTCAGGATAAACGCCGAAGAAATCTCCTTCGTATCCCCAGTGATAATGTCCTGTTCTATAGAAACCATCAAGTTTGAAATTTGGATTATCCCATGAAATGCTTGCCTGATAAATTTTTACGCGTTCATTATCTGAAAAAAGCGCAGGGCCTTTATCGGTGAGAACAGTTTTTGGAAGACCGCGGTTTTCATAAAATATTTCATCAATCGGGTTTTGAGGAATATTGCCAAGCATATTTACAGAAATCTTTCCGCTAATATTATCGGAAGGATGCCCCTCTATTTCAGCATAAAAAGATTCCAAATGGTCAAATCCTTTGAATGCAGGATGTGCATTACTCCCGGTGACTGCTTCAGTTGGAGTAGTTACAAGTTTTCCTCCGGTGCTGTAAGTCTCAAAGTCCATGCGCATGCTGCTGACTTTAATTTTACTCTGCTGTAATGATTGGAGCGCGGCCTTATCTCCGCGAGCTGTAAGTAAGTCAGTGAAAGGTTCGATGCTTTTAAAATGCGCATCGATTGTTTCCAATGTTGTCCCCGGTGCATAAGGTTTTAGAACATATGCTCTCTTGAGTGAATAGAATGATGCTCTTGGAAAAAGTTCATAATGTCCGAGTTGGTCGGTTGTACCTTTAGAGCAGATACCGAACCATTCTTCGTTCATATTATTTTCACCTTCGACATAATCTTCTTTATATCCGCCATTAGACCATGATGCATCAGCATCGTGAATATCTAATTTAGAATCCATGCCGTGTTTCCACCAACCGTCACTGAATTGAAATGAAAATCCGCCGATACAATTGTTAGCTTTTCCTTTGCCGCTTGTGTTTTCATAAATCTCTTTCCAATTACCCAAGAAATATCTTGCTTGAGTTAATTGATCCTCACTCATAGTTCTGGCATTGTAAGCGTCTGCGCCGAACTCACTGAACATCATTGGTATCCCAAGTTTTTCTTTAACTTTTTGGAATGCATCTCCGAAAGATATTCCGCGATACATATTTGTACCAAAAATATCCAAACCTTTAACTTCCTTAGCAATTATATCTATAAATAATAAATCACCGTTAGCAATTGCAATTGGATGATTGGAGTCTTGTTTTTTTATTAGCTGAATTGCTTCTTCAAATAGGGCATACATATGGCGGGCTCGAACTGATTCTAGAGTTTCACCTACCGGAATATTTTCTGTAGCAGCACCACCCCAAAAAAGACCATAATTATTTTCATTGCCTAACAACCAAATTAGAAGTCCGGGTGTGTTCTGATATTCATCGACCATAGTCTTTATTTCAGAAAGCAGTTGTTCGCGGGAAGCAGGGTCAGCATAATCTGTATTCTTATTATATGCTCCGTTGATTGTAACACCGTAACGGCCAAAGGAATGATTTAAGACAGTATATATACCGTAATTCTCATAGATGTATTTTATCCATCGGGGTTGTACTCCGGTATATTGACGGATAGTGTTTATACCCATACTTTTCAGGAGTGACATCTCACGGTCAAGTGCATCTTTGATATATTCATCGGGCTTTGTCCAAAGACTGTTTGAGTAGTTTGATCCGATAGGGATGTAATCCCAATTAACGCCTGTAATCAAGAAGTCTTGATTATTGACTTGTAGTCTGGTCCCAGTGGCATCATTGACTATTGAGATCTTATTTAACTGAGCAAAGGATTCAACTGATAATATAAACAGAAGAATCGCTGATACTGCGATGAACCTGAACCCAAAAGAATACTGGGTAATGTTTGTTCGAGTCAAAGTCATGAAAACCTCCAAATTGTAAAAAAGCTCAATTTTAATGTATTAGTTCATTATACGAACAAAGATAATACTTCTGAAAGCAACTGTCAAGTAAAAAAGCGTAAAATATATTAATAATTTACTTGACAATGATAATATTAAACATTATCTTTGTTCGTAAATAGAACAAAGATAATGTTTGAAGTGATTATTTCACCTAAAATATTTGTAATTCCGGGTTCACATAAACAAAATTTACTTGGAGAAGAACATGGTTGCAAGAAGTTTATATGGTTTCGCTGTCACACTCACAATGGCAGCAATAATATTATTTAATGGCTGCAAAAGGGATCTTGATGTCCTGACGCCTGCGCCATTTCCAAAAGATGCCGAGATATTCACAGACCAGTTTGGTCCTTCTGTGCAGTATCAGGCTTTTGGAGATTCAAAACTTGACGCAATTTCTATAAGTACGGATGTTAAATACAGCGGTACTTCTTCAATTAAAGTTACTGTTCCTAACGATGGAGATAAATGGTCGACATACTCTTATGCAGGAGGAGCATTAGTGTCTGCTGGTGGAAGAGACTTGACAGGTTACAATGCTGTTACTTTTTGGGCTAAGTCAAGTGTTGAAGCAACTTCAAAACTTATAATAGGTATTGGTAATGATAATACCGGAACTTCAAAATATACTTCTCAGCAATCAAACCTTAGTTTACATACCATCTGGACAAAATATACTTTCCCTATACCAAACCCCGCAAAGCTTACTAAAGAAAAAGGATTATTCTTCTTTGCTGCTTCTAATGTAAGCGGAGCAGGATATGATTTTTGGATGGATGACATTAAGTATGAATCACTCGGGACACTTGCATATCCAAGATTTTCAGTTACTGCAAAAACAGTTGAAAAAGTTGCGGGTGATACACTTCACATGGATGCCCCAACTATTATTTACAATCTCGATGGTTCAGATGTTTCTGTTTCAGCAACCGCGGCATGTCTTAATTATTCTTCATCAGATTCTTCAATTGCAACAGTAGATGGCGATGGAATAGTTACGGCAATTGGTGCAGGTAGTGCAAGTATAACATCTAAATTAGGAACTTATGAAGCAGCAGGCAAAGTAACTATTACTGCAAAAGCTGATTTGGGCCCTGCTACTCCCGCTCCAACTCCAAACGCAAGCGCCGACAGCGTGATTTCACTTTTCAGCGATAAGTACACTAACCGCACAATCGATACATGGGCAGCTACATGGGGAACGGGAAAAGCATACGACACTACAATTTCAGGTAACAATGTAAAAATATATAAAAATCTTGGCTATGCAGGAATAGATTTTTCAAATCATCAAGTTGATGCTACAAACATGACCCATCTTCATCTCGATATGTGGACAACTTATTCAACTGCATCACCGGCAACATTTAAGATTAAGCTTGTTGATTTTGGTATTGATGGAAAGTCCGGCGGCGGAGATGATAATGAACAAGAACTTTCATATAGCGCAACATCCACGCCTGCACTAAAGACAGGGTCTTGGGTAAGCTTTGATATTCCATTGTCTGATTTCGCGTTTACATCACAAGCTAATCTGGCACAACTAATTATTTCAGGTAGTCTGAAGACCGTGTGGATTGATAATATTTATTTCTATCAGGGTAAAGGAACCGTACTTACCGTCCCTAAGACGGCAGCACCTACTCCTAGTGCGGCAGCAGCTGATGTAATATCACTATTCAGCGATGGATATTCAAACCGCTCAGTTGATAATGATGTTTGGGCAGCATATTGGCAATACAGCACTTCTGTAGTGGTTAATAAAACTATTGCCGGGAACAGTGTTAAGCTTTATACAAACTTGAACTTTGCAGGAATTGAATTTACAACGACTAACATGATTGATGCAAGTGCAATGAATTATTTCCATATTGATATATGGACTCCGAATTCAAATGCACTGCCTTCGAAATTTTTAATAAAACTTGTAGATTTTGGTGCAAATGGAGTGTATGATGCTGCCGGCGGAGATGACTCTAGTTATGAACTAACATATAATTTGCTATCCACACCTTCTCTGAAAACCGGTACATGGATTAGTTTTGATATTCCATTTACTAGTTTCACGGGATTAAAGAGCAGATCACACTTAGCTCAATTGGTTCTCTCAGGTGCCGGTGATATAAAGACAGTCTGGGTTGACAATATATATTTTCATAAATGATATTTAACATAGATACGACAAACACGAAATGAATGCAATAACCAAAAACTTAGGTTCAGTAATCCCGGTGTCTTCTGACCCATGGAAGTTAAGAACTCTAACTGACACAATCCTCCGCATGATATGGAGCGAAAATCAAGTGTCAAGAATTGAAATTGCAAAACGGATGGGCCTTGCGCGCTCTACAGTAACTGAAATAGTTAAAGAATTAATTAATTCAGGTTTTGTTGTAGAAGTTGGCACAGGTGAATCAAAAGGCGGCAGGCGTCCGATTGTATTGGAATTTCAGCATGAGATGCATTGTATCATTGGCGTTGATATTGGTGCTACACACATCTCGGTTGCTATGACGGATTTACGAGGTAATATGATTCATTGGGAGGAAAGGAAACATCCTGTTCGTTCCGACCCTGAAGGTTCCTTGAAATTAGTTTTCGAGCTATGCGATTTGTGTCTTGCAGGAAGAAAAACTCCTTCGCAAAAATTATTAGGTATAGGAGTAGCTTTACCAAGTCCGATTGACCCGGTGCACCCGGGATGGATTTCTGAACTAGTTCTTCCAGCATGGCATGGGAGAAATGAAATTGAACTCTTGGGGCAAAAATATGGTGTACCTGTTTATGTTGACAATGATGCTAATCTTGGCGCGATTGCCGAACATAGGTGGGGCGCAGGTCGCGGAGTCAATGACTTAATATATATAAAATTATCACATGGAGTTGGTGCAGGTTTTATTCTTGGCGGAGAAATTTACCGAGGTGCTTCAGGTGCTGCCGGTGAAATTGGACATTTCCCAATTGATATTTATGGGAAGAGATGTGTCTGCGGTATGAGAGGGTGCTTAGTTAACTATGTCGGTGCCGATGCATTGAAAATCCGGGCCAGACAGTTATTTGAAGAATATCCGGAAAGTGTTCTCGCGGGACAGAATCCAAGGATAAGAGATATTGAAGATGCCGCTATCAACGGTGATACACTCGCAGTAAGAGTCGTTCGTGAAGCTGCTGAATACATTGGTATAGCAATCGCAGGATGGCTTAATTTGATGAATCCAAGCATGGTAATTCTGGGTGGAGATTTGGCAAGAACCGGAGATTTATTAACTGACCCGCTACACGAAAAATCAAGAAACTGTGCTCTAGTAAAGTCAGTTGAAAATATTCAAATTAAAATAAGCGAGTTAGGTTCACAAGCAATTGCGCTTGGTGCAGCAACGCTTGTAATCGAAGAAGTATTCGCTGAGCCAAATATTCTAAGGCAAAGGACTCATCCGGGTGTAATATGATTTCTAATATTCTGTTATCAAAAAATATTTATAAGTATTCAATCACTAATAATATCAAGGAATTGGTTTTATGAATCGGCAAAAATTACAATTATTAATTATTACTTTATCAGCGGTAATGACAATGTCAGTTGTATTAACATCATGTAAAAGTTCAACTGACCCTGAAGAAACTAAATGGCAAATTGTATGGCAGGACGAATTCAATGGTGCTGTTGGTCAGTTGCCCGATACAAACTCCTGGGGCTTTAATCAGGGCTCAGGTTGGGGTAATTCACAACTTGAATATGATTCCAACCGACCTGAAAATGCGTCCCTTGATGGTGCGGGAAATTTAGTGATAACGGCAATAAAAGAATCATACAAGGGTCAGAGTTATTCCTCTGCAAGAATTTCTACAAAAGGAAAAGTTCAGTTAACATACGGAAAAGTTGAAGCAAGAATGAAACTTCCATGGGGACAAGGAATTTGGCCTGCATTTTGGATGCTTGGGGCAAATGAAGACTCAGTTACATGGCCTGGCTGTGGTGAAATAGATATTATGGAGCTTCGCGGACAACTGCCAAGCAGAATAAACGGTAGCTTGCACGGCCCTGGTTATTCGGGTTCAAAAGCAGAAACAAAACAGTATGATCTCATCGATGATAGATTCGATAACGGTTTTCACACTTTCGCAGTTGAATGGGGAGTGAATTATGTTAAATTCTATGTTGACAATATTCTATATCAGACAGTTGCTTCAAGTGATGTTGCAGGCACATGGGTATATGACCATCCATTTTATATTATCATGAATCTCGCAGTCGGCGGAAACTATGTCGGTGCACCAAGTGCAACTTCCACAATATTCCCACAAAAGATGTTGATTGATTATGTCAGGGTGTATAAGGAAGTTAAATGATAAAACTGAATGGAATTCAGCAGAGTGAATTTATTTACTGTTTAGCAAAACAATTAAGAACCATAGATTTACAGAATCATAAGGAGATTAAGTAATGAGTGTTTCCAAGCATTATGAAACAGCACCTGAAGACCGCATTTCATTTGCGGCAAAAATAACTTATGGCTCAGGTGCATTTGTAAATAATCTGCTTGCTGCCGCAATCGGTGGAATGATGATAGTCCTGAACCTGGGACTTGGAATGAATCCTGCTGTTGTAGGTCTGCTTGCCGCGCTTCCTAGATTGACGGATGCGCTAATTGACCCTGTGATGGGTTTTATTTCAGACCACACAAGAACCCGGTGGGGAAGAAGAAGACCGTATATATTTTGGGGCGCAATAGCTTCAGGACTAACATATGCTTTGCTCTGGCAACTACCGAGAGGGCATAGTGAAAATTTTTATTTTATATATTTCTTAATTGGTTCAATAATATTTTATTTCGCCTATACAGTATTTGCTGCTCCTTGGGTTGCTTTGGGATATGAACTAACTCCTGATTATCATGAACGCACCAGACTAATGGGAGTTCAGAATTTTATTGGTCAGTTGGCATATGTAGTTTCGCCGTGGTTTCTATGGATAATGACATATAAAGGATTTTTCGAAGATCAGGTTTCAGGTGCTTCAGTGCTAGCAATAATCATAGGTGCTGTTGCAATTGGATTTGGTATACTTCCTGCAATATTTCTGAAAGAAAGATTTAATGACAGCGCCGAAACAGAACTGAAGAAAGAACCAAAAGTTAAAGTATCAGGTGCATTCACACGCAACACAAAAGAATTTTTCAAAGGATTTGCCGGAACACTTTCTTCCCGTCCATTCCTTAAATTATGCCTTGCCACATTTTTAGTATTTAATGGTTTTATTCTCGTCTCATCATTTCAGTCATACGTAATTATATACTATGTAGCGCAAGGTAACAAAATACTTGGGGCAGAGTATGTTGGACTTTCAGGAACTATAAGTGCCGTATCAACTTTTCTAGTAATTATTTTGGTTACCTGGATTGGAACAAAAGTTGGGAAGCGCAAAGCATTTTTTATTTCTACCGGACTTTCAATTGTTGGTTATGGATTGAAATGGGTTTGCTATAATCCAAATATTCCTTTATTAGTTATCCTCCCCGCGCCACTGCTTGCTTTTGGTTTGGGGGGACTATTTACATTACTTCCTTCAATGGTTGCGGATGTTGTAGATGTTGATGAATTAACAACATACGAGCGTCGTGAAGGTATGTTTAGTTCAGTGTTCTGGTGGGTTGTAAAATTTGGAATGGCCGCTGCACTTGCAGGGGGAGGATTTTTGCTCAACGCTACCGGATTTAATGAAGCGCTCAATGGCAATCAGGCCGCACATACTATATTCCTTATGAGATTATTTGATGCAGGCATTCCAATGATTGCTTCTGCAATTGCAATATGGGCGATTGCTTCTTTCCCAATTACCGAGGAGAAAGCGCGCGAAGTACGGAATATTTTAGAGCGCAGAAAAAAAGTTCTTCAAGATATTCCAACAGAGACAGATGAGTTATCACCTATAAAAGCAATTATGGGTAATAAAATTATTCAAGATAAAGTAGAAGTATTACTAGCAAAGATGACTTTGGATCAGAAGATTGGTCAAATGACTCAGCCTGAAAGAATGTCAATCACTCCCGAAGAAGTTAAAGAATATCACATTGGTTCAGTACTAAGTGGCGGTGGTTCGTTGCCGGGAGATAATAATCCTACAGACTGGATTGAAATGAATGATGCTTATTGGGCAGCTTCAATGGATGACTCAAATGGTCACTTGCCAATTCCGATTTTGTACGGTGTTGATGCTATTCATGGCAATAATAATGTTAAGGGAGCAACAGTATTCCCGCACAATATTGGCTTAGGTGCTGCTAATGATCCTGGTCTCATGGGAAAAATTGCACAAGTAACAGCAAAAGAAATTCTTGCAACAGGTGTTGAATGGACTTTTGCTCCGACTCTTGCAGTTGTTCGTAATGACCATTGGGGCCGCACTTACGAGAGTTATTCAGAAGACCCAAAAATTGTGTCTTCATACGCAGATAAGTTTATCAATGGACTTCAAGGTGACTTAGGTCGTGACAGTGTTGTAGCAACTGCTAAACATTGGGCAGGTGACGGAGGAACTGAAGGCGTTGACCAAGGTGAAACCACACTTCCTTATGATGAGTTTGAAAGACTTCATATTTCATCATATTACCCAGCGGTTACTTCTGGTGTGCTTACGGTTATGGTATCATATAATAGTTGGAACGGCAAAAAGTGTCATGGGCACAAGTATTTGCTTACTGACCTGCTAAAGAATAAAATGAAGTTTGACGGCTTTATTATTTCTGATTGGAACGGTATAGACCAACTTTCTGAGGATTTCAAAGAAGCAGTTGCTATCGGAATCAATGCAGGAATTGACATGGTAATGGAACCGGAAAAATGGAAACTTTTCATAGAACATCTTAAAGCTCATGTAGAAAGCGGTGTTGTTCCTATGGCTAGAATTGATGACGCTGTAAGAAGAATACTCAAAGTTAAATATATATATGGATTGTTTGAAAAGCCTCGTCCGGCGGAAAGATATTGGTCAAATCACAATAGCTTTGGTTCTTTAGAGCATAGAGAAGTTGCAAGAGAAGCAGTCCGCAAATCTTTAGTTCTATTGAAAAATGATAATAACATTCTTCCGCTGAGTAAAAAGAATGCCCGTATTTTAGTCGCCGGCAAGAACGCCGATAATAGAGGACATCAGTGTGGTGGATTTACTGTTCAGTGGCAGGGATTAAATGGCAATGAAGGTATTGTGGGCGGGACCTCAATTTGGGAAGGCATAAATAAAGCTGCTCCTAATGCTGTATTAAATATTGATGGTGCTGAAGCAGATGTAAATAAACATGATGTAGCAATAGTAGTCATCGGAGAAAGACCATACGCAGAAGGATTTGGCGATGTTCGCGAGAATAAGGATATGCATCCTGGGTCAACATATATCCGCCCGGATTTATTGCTAAATACTTACTCAAGGTCTTTGGTTCTTGCTGATACTCATCCTGAAGACTTGGAAACAATTCAAAGAATAACAGCAAAAGGAATCCCGGTTGTTGTGATACTCGTTTCGGGAAGACCGCTTGTTGTTAATCAGGAATTAATCGAATCAACGGCATTTGTTGCAGCTTGGCTTCCAGGTTCAGAAGGACAAGGAATCTCCGATGTTATTTTTGGAGATTACGACTTTAATGGAAAATTAAGTTTCTCATGGCCTGAGGATGATGATCAGAATCTGAATGTTGGCGATAAGGAATATAATCCTTTATTCCCATATGGTTTCGGTTTAAGATATAAAGCATAATAGTATTAGATAATGATTTCATTAAACAAAAATATTCGTGAAATAATAAAAATGAAGAACCACGCGTGCTTGTTCTTTGTTTTACTTATTTCAGCAAACAGCTTGTTTTCTGCGACTGCGGATACCGGTGTTTCTAAGAATAATTTGGGAAGTGAATTTTCATCGATTGAGCAAATTAAACATAAGATAGAAACAGGTGAGACTTTCTCAAAATTATCTCCGTTTGGTTTACGCGTTTTTAATTCATTTCTTGATGGTAAATGGATTGGAAATGCAATATCATACGGTGCATATAGAAATGGTCAGGAACCCGGAAAGATTGGACCTAACGAAGATGAAGTGTTTGAAGACCTCTCGATTATTTCAAAGCATTGGAATCTTATTAGAGTATACAGTGCGGATAATATATCTGAATTGATCCTTCAAGTAATTAAAAAGCACAAATTCAGAACTAAAGTTATGCTTGGACTCTGGCTTGAAAATGAAGTAAATAATTCTTCTATTAATCTAGCCAATATGCAGCAAGTGCTGCGAGGTATTGAGTTAGCAAATAAATTCCCTGAATTGGTTAGTGCTGTTTGTGTAGGAAATGAAACACAAGTGTTTTGGTCGGGTCATCGAATGAGTTCTGAAAGCCTAGTGCGATATATCCGCATTGTCAGGGAAAATATAACTCAACCGGTAACTACTGCAGATGATTATAACTTTTGGAATAAACCTGAAAGTAAAATAGTTGCAGACGAAATTGATTTTATCGTCGCACATTATTACCCTCTTTGGAATGGTAAATCCATTGACCAATCAATTGAGGATATCAATAAAGTATTTTTTAATGAAGTTAAGAAATTATACCCTGACAAGTTAGTGGTCTTTGGCGAAACAGGTTGGGCTACAAATTATAATGCAGCCAAAACAGGTCCCGGTGAACAGGGAACACTTGTCCGAGGAGAGGTCAGCGTGAACGCACAAGAGAAGTTTTTGATATTGATTCATGATTGGATAGAAAAAAACAAAGTTATAACTTTTCTGTTTGAAGTGTTCGATGAACCTTGGAAAGGCGGAGGTGTTAATTCACCTGCTGACGAAATTGAAAAACATTGGGGCGTTTTCTACGAAAACCGCAGTCCAAAAGAATCATTCCTGAATTATCTAAAATATTTAAGCAGCAATGAAGTAAACAGTAACTTAATTCCGGACGGAGTTCGCAAATGAGTTACGAAACAGTTTCTAAATTAATAAATAATCATATATATTCATTCACAACTAACATAACGGAGCTAAAATGAAGGACAAAAAAATAAATTTGTTCGCCGACATTGTCCCTGTGTCAACAAGTATGAATGCCTTTAAGAAGCATTCAGAAAGTATGAGAAGCAAAGTATTCTCATTCATAGGGTTTATTGCGCTATTAATGTTAATCTTTCCAAATTCATCATTTGGGCAAACCCTACCTGGGCTTCCTTTAGATTTTGAATCGGGAACGGTTAATTATACATTCACAGATTTCGATGGCGGTGCAGCTACAACAATGCCTAACCCTGTGGGGATGGGGATTAACACTAGCGCCAACATAGGGAAAATGGTTAAGAATGCTGGGCAGATCTGGGGCGGTTCCTGGATTGGTTTAGCATCACCAATTGACTTCTCTGTAAATAAGATATTTAAGGTAAAAGTATTTATGCCTAGAATCGGCGCAAAACTATTACTTAAAGTTGAAAATGCAACAGATGCAGCAATTAATTTTCAAGCAGAAGTGGCTGGAACAGTCGCTAATGATTGGGAGGAACTGTCCTTCGATTTCAGTGGTGTCGATGCAAGTAAACAGTATCAGCATTTAGTATTAATATTTGACCTTGGAACGATGGGTGATGGCTCGGCTAATTTCACTTATTTGTTTGATGATATAAAACTTACCACCGGTTCTGCTCCACAACAAACTCA
>CAIWTC010000456.1 GCA_903915485.1 uncultured Ignavibacteriales bacterium
ATTTCTATATTTAACTCTTTGGCCTTGACCAATTTAGAGCCCGCATTTTCGCCTGCCAAAATATAGTTGGTCTTTTTACTGACACTTGATGAAGGTTTGCCACCGAATTTAGAAATTAACTCCGCCGCTTCTTCACGGGAAAATTTTTCGAGTGTTCCGGTTAGCACGAATGTCTTATTTAGGAAGAAGTTATCTTTCAAAGGTGCTTTTGCTTCACACTCAAAGTTAAGTCCAAATTCTTTAAGTTCGGCAAGAATTTCTAAATTCTTTTTCTCGCTCAAAAAAGCAGTAACGCTTTGACTTATGCTTTCGCCAATTTCATGAATGGAAGAAATTTCTTCCTTTGTTGCTGTTATCAGCGATTCAATAGTATTATATTTTTCAGTAATTTTCTTTGCTGCACCAATTCCAACGAACCGCACACCCAAGGCGAAAAGTACTTTGGCAAATGGCTGCGATTTGCTTTTTTCAATTGAGGCAAGGAGATTGTCGATACTTTTGCTTCCGAACCGTTCGAGGTTAACAAGTTCTTCGCGGTGCTGATTTAATTTATAAATATCAGAAAAAGTTTTTAGGTATCCTCTGTCAGCAAGTTGTTCAATAATTGCTTCTCCGAGACCTTCTATATCCATCGCGCCACGGGAAGCGAAATGTATTAACTTTCCCTTGATTTGCGCGGGACAGTTTGCATTTTCACAGTATATGGCTGCTTCATCTTCTAGTCTTACAAGTTTCTCTGCACAAACAGGACATCTTTCTGGTGGAATGGTAGGTTCAGAATTCTCGGGACGCTTTTCAATTACTACAGAAACAACTTTGGGTATAACATCGCCGCCTTTTTCGATAAACACTGTGTCGCCGACGCGAATATCTTTCCGCTGTATCTCATCAATGTTGTGAAGAGTTGCTCTGCTAATTGTGCTGCCCGCCAAAAGTGTCGGGGTAAGTTCTGCAACGGGTGTGACCGCACCTGTTCTTCCCACCTGCCAAGTGATTTGCTCAAGTTTAGTAGTTGCTTGTTTTGCTTTGAACTTGAAAGAGGTTGCCCAGCGCGGTGATTTTGCGATGCTGCCTAATCTTTTCTGAAACGCTAATGAGTTGACTTTAATAACGGCACCGTCGATTTCATAAGGAAGTGTCGCGCGCTTTTCTTCAAATGAACGGCAACAATTTATAGCTTCGGAAATGTTAGTGCACTTTGCTGATAATGGATTAATCTTAAATCCAAGTTCACGCATTGTCTGCAGGCAGTCATAATGATTGTCAAATGAAACTTCTTCACCCAAAAGATAATAAGTAAATATGCTGAGTTTCCGTTTTGCAACCGTTGCTGGGTCCTGAAGTTTAATTGTACCCGAGGCAAAATTTCTTGGGTTGGCAAAAAGTTTTTCTCCCTGAAGCATCCGTTCTTCATTTAGAGTTTCAAATTCCTTAATTTCCATAAAAACTTCTCCACGAACCTCAAAAGAGTTGAGGTTGTGTTTCTCGAGTCTATTTTTTGGGATAGAAAGCGGAATGGATTTAATTGTTTTAATATTGTTGGTTACTTCTTCGCCTGTTTCACCATCGCCGCGAGTGGCGGCCGTAACGAATTTCCCGTTTTTATATATTAGTGAAATAGATACACCATCAATTTTTAATTCAACCACATATTCAACCTCATCAACGCCCAGGAGTTCTCTGACGCGTCTGTCAAAATCATATAACTCTTCTTCGTTGTATGTGTTTGCAAGGCTAAGCATGGGATAGCGGTGTTTGACTTGTTGAAAGTCTTTTGTCAAGTCTTTGCC
>CAIWTC010000457.1 GCA_903915485.1 uncultured Ignavibacteriales bacterium
TCAACAGTTTCCTGCTCCTGAACTAGTATTTTTTCAAGTTGACCATCTTCAGCAGAAGTAACTTCCGTATCAACTTTATCAGTGCTAATCTCAAAGATAACCTCATCTCTTTTGACAGGTTCCCCTATCTGCTTATGCCATTTAATTATGGTTCCTTCGGTTATGCTCTCGCCCATTTTAGGCATTACAATATCAA
Organism: uncultured Ignavibacteriales bacterium; assembly: GCA_903915485.1. GTDB lineage: Bacteria > Bacteroidota > Ignavibacteria > Ignavibacteriales > Ignavibacteriaceae > CAIYTF01. Next base: position 197 of record CAIWTC010000457.1, read on the forward strand.
TTTTCATAATTTCTTTTTCTGATAATTAAGTATAAATATAATCATTCTAATATTAAGCCGCTGTTAATATAATATTAACTCTTTAATCTTCTTATATATTAAATCGCGTGAAGGAAGAATGTCATTTTCCAATGTAGGACTATAAGGAATATGACCATCCTTTGCAGCTACTCTCCTCACGGGCGCATCTAAATATTGGAAACAGTTTTCAGCTATTCTAGCTGATATCTCTGCACCAAAACCTAGAGTTAATGTATCTTCGTGAATAACGATTGCCTTGTTAGTCTTCTTTACTGAGTTATAGATTGTTTCTTCATCAAGCGGAACAATAGTCCGTAGATCTATTACTTCCACCGACAAGCCTTCCTCCTCAAGTTTGCGTGCTGCAAACATAGAATCCCATAAACTTAATCCATATGAAATAACTGTCACATCAGCGCCTTCTTTAACTACCTTTGCCCTGCCAAATGGAATCAAATATTCAGAATCAGGCTCAGCACCCATAGCGTATCCCTGACGGTACAAACCTTTATGTTCAAGGAAAAGTACAGGGTCATTAAGACGCATAGCAGTTTTCAAAAGACCTTTTGCATCATTCGCGTTTGATGGGTAAGCAATTAATATTCCTGGGATATGTGCGAAGAAAGCTTCAATATTCTGGCTATGATAAAGCCCGCCGTGAATAGTGCCGCCAACAGCAACTCGCGTAACAAACGGAACAGGCCATCTGTTGTTTGAACGGTATCTAAAAGAAGACACCTCATCACGGTATTGCATAAACGCTGGCCATATATAATCGCCAAATTGGATTTCCACAACAGGTTTGAGACCTGCAAGCGCCATTCCAGTAGCAACGCCAACGATGCTAGCCTCTGCTAAAGGTGAATTAAATACGCGCTCTCTCCCAAACTTCGTGGATAACCCCTTGGTTGCAGTAAACACACCGCCTTTGTCGTCCTCAATATCTTCACCGAATATATAAATATCTTTATTAGCATCAAGTTCTTCAGCTAAGCAGTGATTTATTGCATCAACCATCACAATAGATTTCCCGCTTGGAACATTTTTCTCATATTCCAAAAGTTCTGAATTGAGTGATTCATCATAAACATATTGAAGCGCAGTCGCAGGGTCAGGTTCCGGAGATTTTAGAGCCTTGTTTGAGGCCTCATCAATTTCTTTAGAAAGTTCCTCGTCAATTTGTCTTAAAGTATTTTCATCGGCAAGATTGTTATCCAATAAATATTTTTCAAACATTTTAATTGGGCATCTATTTAATTCTTCAGTGAGTTCTTCACTATCTCTGTATTTTTTTTGGTCATCAGAGGAAGAATGTGACTGGAGGCGAACAACTTTTGCCTCGATTAAAACAGGTCCGTTTCCTGAAATTGAATATTCCTTCGCCTCTTTAGCAGCAGCAATGGATTCAATCAAGTTCGTCCCATCCACTTTTATAATTTTTAAATTTTGGTAACTATGAAACAAATCACTGATTGACCCGCTATCTGCTGCATTCTGCTGCCATACGGGGACAGATATTGCATAGCCGTTATTCTGAATAACAAAAATTACCGGCAATTTTTCACGACTAGCCCAGTTAAGTGCTTCATAAAATTCTCCCTGACTCGTTGTCCCTTCACCGGAGCTAACATAAGTAACATTCTTAATTCCTTTTTTGACAGATGCTAATGCTGTACCCACGGCTTGCAAAAACTGCGTCCCTGTCGGACTTGATTGAGCAGGAATATTTAATCTCGAGGAACCCCAGTGGCATGGCAATTGTCTTCCGCCGCTTGCAGGGTCATTAGCTTTTGCAAAACATTGGAGGAAAAACTCTTCCGTACTCATCCCCACGCTTAATGTAAAAGCTAAGTCACGATAATATGGAAATAACCAATCAACAAGAGGGTCAAACTGTGAAGCCATAGCAACCTGTATCGCCTCATGTCCGGCACCTGCAATATGGAAATAGGTTCGTCCCTGTTTCAGCAGATTCATGGTTTTAGTATCAATTTTTCTTGCTAAAAGCATAGCCCTGTAATAACTCAGCGCTTGAGCTTTCTCAATACCTAAACTTATATTACTTCCATTTTCTGAATTATTTTTAGCGCTACTTTTAACTTTGTTAGGATTCAAATCTTTTCTCATTTTATTAATATAATTCTAACTTTTCTTTTAATTCTGCTAACGACATCTCAATATAATTGTCATATGCAAAATTAGCAAAAAACTTACTTATAAGTGAATCTTTTACTTTTTGAATTGACACAACCCCGCCCGTCTCCAATGACATTGAGGTCACATCTTTATCACGGATTCCACAAGGCACAATTCCATTAAATAACTCTAAATCCGTATTGACATTCAAAGCGAAGCCGTGCATTGTTATCCAGGAAGAAATCTTAATTCCAATTGCAGCTATTTTTCTTTCCTTAACCCATGCACCGGTTAGTTGTTCTTTTCTGCCGGCAATAATTTCGTACTCTCCTAGAACATCAATAAGGGTTTGCTCAAGCATTCGTAAATATTTATGCGAATCTTTATTCCATTCATTCAATGAAATAATAGGATATCCAACAATCTGCCCAGGCCCATGATAAGTTATATCTCCCCCTCTGTCAATATCAAATACTGATATTTCCTTTTCCTGTAACTGTTCATCAGTCAGTAGAAGATGTTCTCTTTTGGCGACTTTGCCTAAAGTGTATGTATGCGGGTGCTCAAGCAGCAGCAGAACATCGGACAACTTTCCTTCTTTCCGCTTCTCGAAAATATTTTTCTGCAATTCCCATGCCTCTGTGTAAGGAATTACACCAATGTTAATATAATATAGAACTCTAGATATGGATTGATTCACCATTGGCGTTTGCCGATGCCTCCATAATCATTTCGCTTAAAGTCGGATGTGCATGAATAGTGCGCATTACTGATTCACTTGTCGCTTCATGCGAGAATGCTACACTTAATTCACCTAGTAATTCCGATGCATTCGCGCCAATAATATGAGCACCAATCAGTTCGTCATATTTCTTATCAAAAATAAGTTTAACAAAACCGGATCTTTCTCCATTAGCAAAAGCTTTTCCGGATGCCATATAAGGGAATTTCCCAATTTTTATATCGTATCCATTCGTTCTGGCCTTCTCTTCAGTCAGACCAATCGAGGCTACTTGGGGATTGCAATACACTGCGGATGGGATTTTATTATAATCAACTTTTTTGGTTTTTACTCCAACAATTGATTCTATGCAAGTAACACCTTCTGCAGAGGCTACATGTGCCAAACAAGGAGCGCCAACAACATCGCCAACCGCATAAATATTGCTGATGTTCGTTCTATAATTGCTTCTATCAACTTTAATAAATCCATTTTGTATTTCAAGTCCTATTGCATCCAAATTCAAATTTTTTGTATTCCCGGTCACCCCTACCGCCACTAGAATTTTATCTGTTGATATTTCGGATTTGCTACCGTTTTCAATGCTTGCCGCTAATTTCCCGTCTTTTTGCACATAAGACTTCAGCTTCGTTGAAGTTAATATTTTAATTCCTGATTTGACTAAATGTTTGTGAAGAAATTCAGATATTTCTTTGTCTTCTAAAGGCAGTATAGAGGGAAATGCTTCAACAATTGTTACTGACACTCCAAAAGCATTATAGATATATGCAAACTCAATACCAATAGCTCCTGCCCCGACAATGACAATACTTCCCGGCAGTACGGTTTCTTTAAGTGCGTGATAACTGCTGATTATATTTTTCCCATCAACTTCTAACCCAGGGATAGAAATATTATTAGCACCAGTAGCAATCACAATATTTTTGGCTTTAATATTTTGAACTGATTCCCGTCCTTCAACTTTTACGGAAACCGTATTGCTATCAATAAACTTTGCAGTACCCGATATATGGTCAATTTTATTCTTCTTAATAAGAAGTTCAATATTTTTGCTGATTTTCGAAGAGATATCCCTACTTCGCTCAATAACCTTTTTATAATCGAATGAAAGCTTCTCAAAAGTTACTCCGCTTTCTAATGCATCGTGCTTTAGGTTGGAATATAGTTCAGCGCTGTGAATAATGGCTTTTGTTGGTATACAGCCCCAATTGAGGCAAAGTCCGCCTAGTTTTTCCCTTTCAATAATTACAGTTTTTTGTCCAAGCTGCGCCGCTCTTATAGCAGCAACATACCCACCCGGGCCGCCCCCTATAATCGCAATATCAAAATCATACTTCATTATTATATTTCGTTAAATTAAACATATATTAGTCAAATATACTTATAGACAGACAATAAATATCACATAAATCTATAATTTTAGAACAAAATTACTAGTGGTTCAAGTTCCATTTTAACGGGAATTTATGGCGTTTAAATGTAAGAATTGTCTGCTCGATAATAAGCCGGCAGTTGATATTTTGAAATGAATTAAACTAGTTAATTATTAAAGCTATTAAGTAAAATCACAAACTCAGCTATCGGTAGAATACCTTAAAAGAATATGCATATGTCAGTATGTGTGGAAATCTAGAAATTATACCTAACACTCAAGTTTAAAGAGTTGAAACTATCCTGATAAGCAGATATTTCATATTTATTAATAAAATTGTTTTCTGAAACAGTTTCTAAACTTTTATTATATGCCACCACCGATCGGACAGCATTTATGACACTAAAAAGTCTATTAAGCAGCATTGCTCCAACAACAAATCGTAAATTGTTATTTGCGTGTTGTGCTGAGACCCACATATTCCTATATTCTTTACGATTAGATTCAGTACCCCAACTCCAGTAATCTCTTTGAGAATCATAGAGTTTACTAAATTCCCCATTTAAAGTTTTATAATCATTAAATTGCTTAATGTCGCTATAAGAACCGATATCAGCATAATAATCATCAGAAAAAGTAGAAGCACTGTTTACGCCCCCTCTGCTTTTTGCAAATTCTTTATAATTGCTTCTTTGCCAGGAGGCATAAGAATTCATACCGATATAACCGACCAAAAAACTGCCTTCTGCCATGGTCAAATATTTGCCGCTACTGTTGAATGTCCCGGCATATAACTCCCCCATACCGGGAAGTAAAGCAGATAATAATATTGCGGTTCCAACCGATTTCTTTGCGGTTTTTAAACTCTCCGAAGACTTAACTGTGCCGGAATCTTTCCCTAAAATCAAGTATGCTAAGTTTAGTTTTGAATTTGTTTGTGCAAATAATGCACCGCATAAAACCACAAATAAAAATATGTATTTCATTCTTTCCTCAAGATTTATATTAGTTCAGCGTAGCAATGTGTAGAGGAATTCTCCGTAATAATTACTTTTCTAAATGAATTGAATAATTTATCATCAAATTTAGTAAATACTTTTATATAATTCGATGTAAATCCTTTTACATATCCATTTATATTCTCTTTTTCAAATAAAGGTTCTACCAACTTACCAATGGATGAATCATAGAATTCATTTCTTTTTTTATCACTCAGAAGTCTAAGCTTTTTATTTCGTTCTCTTCTCTTCGCAACATCAACTTTACCATCAATGCTCAAAGCTTTGGTATCAGGCCTTTCAGAATAAGTAAATGCGTGTAGATAGGATATTTTTAGATTATTAAGGAGTGAATAAGTTTCATTAAAATCGTCATCAGTTTCTGATGGGAATCCTACAATAACATCAACACCGATACCTGCATCCGGTATTCTCTCAAGAATTTTATTTACTAAGTTTATATAAAATGGAGCCGTATATCGTCTTTGCATTAGTTTTAATATTTTAGGTGACCCGCTTTGCAATGGAATGTGAAAATGTCTGCAAAGTTTATCAGAGTTCGCGACGAGTTCTATTAATTCATCAGTCACCAAATTAGGTTCAATTGAACTTATGCGCAGACGAAAGTCGCCTTCAACTGCTATTAAGGATTTTACTAAATCATAGAATGAAACCCCATCACTGTTGTATTCCCCAATGTTAACACCCGTAAGAACAATTTCTTTGTAACCACTCTCAAGCAACTCTTTTAAGTTTTTAACCGCATTCTCCAATGTAGTACTCCTGCTTTTCCCACGGGCAAA
>CAIWTC010000458.1 GCA_903915485.1 uncultured Ignavibacteriales bacterium
ATTTGTTACAGTGACACCTGCATCAATTGTTGTGTTAGCGAATCCAATTCCGGCACCGCTGGAAATTTGGTAACCGCTGCCGGAACCAGCTGCTGAAGCACGGTAATAAAAATTGGTGTTCACCGAAAACTTTACGCCAGGTGATGCAACCGCCTGAAGTAATTTTGCAAGCTTGATTGTATTTGTACCGGACAAAGTTACTAATGTTGTCGAATTGTATATATCAAGTCTTAAACCATCACTGCCGTCAGCGGCACCAATTTGGCCATTGTTTACTATACTTGAACCATAGAACCGGATAATTTTCAAGTATAAACTACCGATATTTGAAGATGCATGGTTTGCATCTGCCCCGGCAAGCAAAACACCGCCGCTGTTAACCGTAAGATTAGCACAAAGCGCATAAGGTGAGTTTATACAAGTATCTTGAACAGTATGTCCGCTGGCAATAACAACATTATCGCTTGCAGTAGGAAGAGCACCCCCTACCCAAGTCCCCGTTGCCTGCCAAACTCCTGAACCGACTGAAGTAACTGTCCCCGCAGCCATCTGATATGATGTAGCAAAAGTAGATGTACGATAATTTTCTGTTCCTCCTGAACCATTGAGTTCATAAACATTTACAAAGTACCACGTACCTTTTGTCAGCCCTGTAACAGTAACAGAACTTCCTGTAGAGTTATATACAACATAGCCGGCACCAATTGCGGTCCCTGAAGCAAAGGTCGCACTTGCAGTATAGCTAATTCCATCCGTCGGGTCAGTGGCAATCGCTGCTCCAGATCTTACCACGACAAGATGGCTTGCACCATTACCGTTAGTCCATGAAATGCCTAGAGATGTACTTGCGGGATTTGTAAAAGTAATAGCAGACGAAACCGTGGTAGGCTCAGTGCTTATTGCATTACCCGAGACAGAAACAGTTCCGTTGGCAGCTCCGGTGGTTGACATTGTTACAGTGCCTGAATGCGCCCCATCTGCTGAACTTGGTGAAAACATTACATAAACTGTAGTTGTCCCCACGCTTACACCGGAACGGGTCAGTGTCTTAGTTGAACCATATGAGGATCCATCAGTTGAAACCTGAAAAAGTGACGGTGCCGTAATGGTTATGTCTGCTGTAAGATTAGAACCGGAAACAGTAAATGTTTGTGGCGAGGAATTTGTACCTGTAACTGTATTTCCCAAGGATAGAGGCCCGCCCGTAACTAAAATTGCGGGGTCAGTCGGCGAAACAAAAGTATAACTTGTTCCCGTGATAGTTGACCCTGTAACAGAACCTGTTGAAACAGTCACTCCTGTAATTGGAAGTGAAACTTGGCAAGCAGCGGTTGTATATCCGACAGAACTTACCGGATCTGCAACCAGGAAGAAATTCTTTGCAGTTGTAGTAAGTCCTGCAGAGAAACCCGATAACTGAATTTGCGTAGCAGTTTGATTTACAGTAACACCCGTTACTTGCGTATTATCTCCTGCCGATGAATAATCATTATCAGTTGATGTATAAAGCTTAATGTTAGTAAACTTATCAGAATTTGTGGAGGAAGTATTAAAGTTTATGGCGGTAACATTCGCAGTATTCAAGGATTCAGTTAAAGAAAATCCTAAAATTGCTTTATTTGTTGTTGAAGAATTTATCGGTGATGCCGCAATACCGTTTGTTAATTGCGCTTGCGCTGTACCTGTTGCAAATACCTTAAAGTTATCATACCTTCCTGTGTTGCTAGAAGGAGTTGAAGTTGAGTGGTTCCAATAAAAACCACAACTTGTCATAACTGAGCTGGTGTATGTTGCATCTACCGTACTTGTGCCTACCTGCGTCGAAACTGTCGTTGGGTCACCCGGTGTTGTAGTACTGGCATCATCGCGGAAGTATAATGACCAAGTATTGGTTGATGGCAGATAAGTTACTTTCACACTCACCCAGTTTGTCATAGCTGCAAAATCTGCCGAGACTGTTCCAATTTGTGTAACATTTGCCGTTGCCAATAAGTTTGAAAATTTAACCAGTCTAATTGCATTATTCGTTGTGCCTTTATACATTGCCACACCATAGCCGCTTCCTGTAGAATCAGCAGTAGTTTGACCTAGTATTACGACAGAAGCATAGTTACCAAGGGCAAAATTTGATAACGCAGTTGTTCTATTTGTCTTCATGTTGAAGCACCAAGTAATCAGACCTGTATTACTGCGAAGAGTTGTATTAAATGGTGCCGAAAATGTAGATAATGGACCAAGTACAAATTCTCTGGTGGCAAACGCTAACCCCTGAATAACTAAAGAGTAATCCGTCCCGGATGTTAAATTGGTTGTTGATGTTCCGGCGTTAATGGAGTTTGTGGAAACTGTTGTCCAAGTCATAGTTGGTGTTCCGCCGTTTGAAAGCGGACTTACTACAGCACCTCGGTTAAAATCATCACTAAACACTGTTGTTTGCGCGTCAACCTTACTGTTTAAAACAGTAAGTATAACAATAACAATAAAAAGCTGTAATCTTTTTATCATATAGTTTTCCTTTATGTTAATTAATAGAAAAATCCAAATAAAAGCTTGTGTGATAGTTAGAGGCTAAGTCGAACTATCAAACTGTATATTTCATTTTAAATAAATTCATCGGAATCAAAGAAAATTTGACACCAATTTTTCTATATGAGCCGCTGGCTCGGAGCTTTTTTAATTAACATCCCGCACAAATGTATGATATCTGACTTAAATAAGCAAATAATTAATTGTCAAATATAAAATATTTTTGAGCAAAAACTTCCCCAATAGCTGCTTTATTTCAGTTAATTTTAATAATATTCAAGGAAAAAAATAAGGATTCGGGATTTTTTTCCCACAAAAAAAAGCCCTGTTTCCAGGGCTTTCAAAATAATTTTTGGTTTATGATTTGTTTTTTTCGGCTAACTTTACAGCAAAGTCCTCGCCTTTTGGGAGAACTTTGCTGCTGTTAACTTTTATGGGCAAACCATTAAACTTTGGTTACGAATTCCAAAACCAGTAAAATTATTACCATTCCTGAAATCGAAAACGCCATTAAGATTTTTTTCTCGAAGTCTTTTTTCTGACTTTTGGCATTCTTAAAGTTACTCTCATAGTCTGTTTCATTACTGCGTTTGAAGTCACCTTTAGAAACAGTCCATTCTTTTAATATTCTTGCATTCATCATTTTTGCTCACCTTTCAATTCTAATGATTTATTTTGATTTTTATTTTTCAAATTACTTAAGAACCACAAGTTTTCTTGTTTGTCTGTAGTTTCCGGCAGTCATCTGATAGATGTATGTACCTGAACTCATGCTTGCAGCATCCATCGTAACTGAGTGGAAGCCTGCATTCTGGAATTCGTTTACGATTGTCTTTATCAACTGACCAGTAATAGAATATACAGAGATAGTAACTTTTGCATCTTCAGGAATTGAATAACCGATTTCCGAAGAAGGATTAAACGGATTAGGATAGTTCTGGTCAAGCGCAAATTGTGCTGGAACAGAAACAGTAACATTGATTTCTTTCAATGATTTCTTTGTTCCGTCGTTATCATGCTGAATCAATCTATATGTAAAATCGCCTGACTGCATAACTTTTGTATCAACAAAAGAATACGACTTAGGCGAATTTGAGTTGCCTGATCCGCGCACCTGACCAACTTCAATCCAATTTTTTACATCTGATTTCTTTGAGCGCTCGATACTAAAGAATGAGTTGTTAACTTCAGTAGCAGTATTCCATTTAAGCGTTACAGTTTTTCCTGTAACATCTGCAGCGAAGGAAGAAAGTTCTACCGGAAGCGGAGCCGTACCGTCAGTTATTGTAAAATCTGAGAAACTTGAAGTTTGGAAAGTAACTGACCTTGTTGAACTTGCATCAAATGGACCGGCTATCTGAGCCCATGTTGTGCCGTTATCATCACTCTTCCAAACATATAAATCATTTAGTGTTTTCGAATTGTCATCATCACTTACCCATGATAAAGTAACATCAACTGCTGAGGAAGGCTGAGTGGTTGGAGTAATTTTCCACC
>CAIWTC010000459.1 GCA_903915485.1 uncultured Ignavibacteriales bacterium
AATAAATTTATGCTCAATACTTTTAATAGCGTAAACTGTAAACATTTGGTTATGTATAAAAAAACTCCGCACGAAGCGGAGTTAAAATAATTGTACCGAAAGCCGGACTCGAACCGGCACAAGGTTTAAGCCTTACTGGATTTTGAGTCCAGCGCGTCTACCAATTCCGCCATTCCGGCAATTATCAAGTTCAGACACGAACCGAAATAGCAAAGCTATTTGATAAAATTTATATTTTAATTCGTGGTAGAATTGGATAACAAATTTAATCATTCTTAGATAAATGAACAAACTATTTTTATACTAATTGAAAACAATGGCTTCATTTTTGGACTCAAATGAAATTTTAACCGCAGATATACAATTTCAAAAGCAGCCAATTTATGTCAATGGGGTGAGTTTTCGTACTTCACCGTAATGAAGTATATTTGAGTACTTAATTAATAATAAAATCCAGATTGTTTTTGGAAATAATTTCTGCGTATTCAGCTAAACTGCATACTGTTCAATAATAAATAGTTTAATAATATGTCATACTTCTTTGTAATATTTCTAAGTCTTTACGGACTCGTCAATTTTTATGTAATCAAACGCATGTTCCAGGTAATACCGCTTGCTCCTTTGCCTGTGAAGATAGTTCTGATTATCGTTTTCATAAGTTGCGCCGCTTCTTATATCCTTTCTAAAACTTTGTTGTCGACTCTCAATAATTGGGTGTATGATTGGTTTGCGCTCATAGGTTCATATTGGTTTGCTGTTATTCTTTATTCGTTTTTGCTATGCTTAGTGTACGATATTGTAAGGCTGTTAAGATATATTATCATTGCGGCAGGGCGCGGTTCTATTCGCATTCCTCTTCCTGATGGTATAATCATGCTAGTATTCAGTATTGTAGTAGTAATAGCAATTATTACTTATGGATACTATAATCTTAGAGATATTAAAGAGAAATATTATTCCTTCGAAATTTCAAATTCAAAACACGAGAATGAAACTTTGAGAGTATTCTTCTTTTCAGATGCACACATTACCTCTTTGAATAACGGTAAGATGTTAAGAAAAATATTAGGGCTAATTGAAAAAAATAAACCCGATTTGGTCTTGCTCGGCGGAGATATTCTTGATGATAAGTTCGCAAATTTAGAAAGAATCGGAGTCGGCACGCTGCTCCAAAAATTTAAGGCACCTTTGGGTGTTTATGCGATTCCCGGCAACCATGAATATATTTCGGGGTATAAAGAGGCGAGTAATTATTTGCAGTCAAATGGAATTCCTATTCTTCGTGACTCTGTTGTTGCCATAAATGACTTAATTCAAATTATTGGCAGGGATGACCAAAGTTCTACAAGATTTTGGGGTAAGAAAAGAAAGACTCTGGATGAGCTATTTGAGGGTGTTGATAAAAATATACCTTCAATTCTATTAGACCATCAGCCATTTAATTTGGAGAGTGTTGTACGGTTTTCGCCTGCGATTCAACTCTCTGGCCACACTCATTCAGGGCAGATGTTTCCATTTAATATAGTTACAAAATGGATTTATGAATTGCGCGATGGATATTTGAGAAAGGGGAATACTCATTTTATCGTGTCAAGTGGAGTGAGCGGATGGGGTCCTCCGATACGCACGGGCAGTGATTCTGAGGTAATTATTATTGACATAAAGTTTACTAAATAGCTGTGACCAATATATTTGTAAATAGCTCAGAGCACCGAAAGGGTGTGCTTATGATTCTCCTGGCTGCAATCTTGTGGAGTACGGGAGGTTTGTGCATTAAGTGGACTAACTTGGATGCACTTCAAGTATCCGCACTGCGAAGCATATTTACTGTAATTACTTTCTGGGTTATTTTTAAGAATAAGGTCTTTAAGTTTTCAGTTTTCACCTTTATCAATGGAATATTTTATGCGGGAATACTTGTTCTTTTTGTAATCGCAACAAAAAAAACGACCGCTGCTAATGCGATATTCCTGCAATATACTGCACCGATTTATGTGTTGATTTTTGAACCTCTCATACTAAAGACAAAGTACAAGTTGCTAAATGTTTTGACAATACTATTTTGCTTCATTGGAATGACACTATTTTTTGTCGGCAAGTTATCTCCGGGAGATTATGAGGGAAATCTTATTGCGATTTTATCAGGAATTGCATTTGCTGCGTTTTTAATTGGTATGCGTAAAAATAAAAACTCTCATCAGGAAGCATCGATATTCTGGGGGAATGTGCTAATTGTTTTATTGTTTGGGAGCACGCTGATAGGTTCTCCTGCCGTAAATACAAGGGAGATTATGATTGGTGCATACTTAGGGATATTTCAGATAGGCATAGCCTACGCGGTCTTTACTTATGGATTGAAAAGGGTAGAGGCAATTGAAGCATCGCTAATTTCAATGATTGAACCTGTGTTGAATCCGGTGTGGGTATTCATTGGAAAAGGGGAGGTCCCGACTTTGTTTGCAATAGTTGGAGGAGTTTTAATTCTTATTACCATCACTATCCGTACATATCTTGTTGAGCGGAGACGGTTTATTTAGCGTGATGCGGGTTTGGAATCTGAAGCTTTACTAATTCAATTTTAACTTCTGAAGAGCGGACAATATGGAATATAAAATCATCGATTTTTATATCTTCATTTTGTTGAGGGATGCGGCCGATTTTAGAAGTTATAAATCCTGCGACAGTCTCGTACTCACCTTTGGGGAGAAGCAAATCATAGTTCTCATTCAAGTAATCAATCTCAATTTTCCCGTTAAGTATGTATGTCTTCTCATCAATCTTCCGGCATATTTCCTCTTCTGTGTCGTACTCATCTTTAATCTCCCCGAATAATTCTTCGATGATATCCTCTAGAGTAATAATTCCGGATGTTCCGCCAAACTCATCTACGACAACCGCAAAGGAAATATTCTGCTTTAAGAAATCATTAAGAACATCGATGCTTTTACGCGCTTCGGGGACAAAAAGAATAGTTCTTGTAACTTCTGAAAGCGTTTTAGGTTGATTGAATAAATCATACGCGAAAACAATTCCTTTTATATTATCGAAATTATCATCGTAAACAGGAAGTTTTGAATAGCCGCTTTCGATAAAAGTTTTAAGAACATCTTCGATTTTAGAGTCGATATCAACGCCGATGATTTCAGTCCTTGGGCGCATTGCCTGATTAACTTTTTGGTCCCTGAGTTGAAGCACTTTAGAAATCATTTCGCTTTCAGTTTGTGAGACGCTACCTGCCTGTTCGCTCTCTTTTACTAACTCATCTAAATCTTCTCTATCGAAGTAATTTGTATATGCCTCTTCGTTTAATTTCTTTCTGCCGCTGATTACCGATGGAAGGAAAGAGATTACTTTAATGACAGGGGAGAGAGATTTGCTGAGCCAATAAAGCGGTGATATTGTAATCATCGTGAAAATATCAGGGTATTCACGGGAAAAATATTTGGGAAATAGTTCTCCGAAAATTAGAATAAAAAAAGTTGAATACAGCAGTAACTGCCATTCACTTAATTGTGCGGCGAACAGTAATGAGAATACTGATGCAAAGCCAATATTGGCTATGTTATTACCGAGGAGGATAGTTGAAAATAGTTTTTCCTGATGCCCGTTAAAGTAAAGTATTTTCTTTGCAGAATAAATATTCATCCGTGCTTTTACTTCCATTTTCAGTTTGTTGGATAATATAAAAGCAGTCTCGCTCCCCGAGAAAAAAGCGGAGAGCAAAACAAAAATTCCTAATAATATATACTGCGCGCTCATAAAATTAAAGTACTCTATTGGCGTAAATTATTAAATTATGTTCTTCCAAATCGCTTATCAAATTCATCGATTGAAATCTTAATAACTATTGGCCTGCCATGCGGACAAACATACGGCATGGATGTAGCGAATAGTTTGTCAATCAGTTGACGCATTTCCTTTTCGTTGAGTAAATCACCTGCTTTTATTGCACTCTTGCATGAATATGATTTTGCAATGTTATCTCTTTGGTCGGTGATTTTCTTTACTTTTTGATTGTTGATATATTCTTCAACAATTCCTAAAAGCACGGATTCTTCATCCATGTCTTCTATATCTTGCGGCACGCCTTGGATTGCAACTGTATTTTTATTCATTAAGTTTACTTCGAAGCCAAGTTTCATCAGCGGCTCTTCAATTACTTTTAGAGTCATAAATGTGCCGGGGTCGACTTGGAAAGTCTTCGGGAACAATAGTTGCTGGGATAGGTGCAGGCTTGACTCCATCATTTCAATTGCTTTTTCATAAAGGATTCTCTCATGCGCAACATGCTGGTCTATCAGCATTAAACCTGACTTAATAGGGGTCAGTATATACTTGTTGTGTAATTGAACTAAAAAGGAAAGCTCCTCTTTCTCGTCAGGGAGAAGAGGTTTAACTATCTGCTGAATACTCGATGATTCCATGGAGATATTTATTCTGCCGGATTGAGAATCAAAAGGGCCGACTGATTCATCCGGAAAACTTGCCCGATTTACGCTCTGTGATAATGAACCAAAGACGGCTTCGATTTCAGAGTCAGAAATACGGGGTGGTTGCGGGCGATATGACTGCATTGGTCTATCTGTAAAATCGTTTCTTGTTATTTTCATGTTGCCGACAAACTGAGTTCTTGTTTCTATAGGATTATTTCTTTCAGTCAGCGAAACATTTGGAACCAAGTCATAAGAGTTAAGTGCTTTTTTAACTGATGACAAGACGAATGCATAAATATCTTTGTCGTTTTCGAATCTAACTTCTAACTTAGTCGGGTGGACATTGATGTCTATCTTGGACGGGTCTAACTTCAAAAAGAGAATGAAGAAAGGGTAATCGCCTTTTTCTAAGATGTGTTCGTAAGCCGTAAATACTGCATGGTTGACCTGCTTACTTTGAACATATCTATCATTTATGAATAGATACTGTTCGCCTTTTTGTTTTTTTAGAAGTGCGGGTTTTCCGATAAAACCTTTTAACGATAGAATCTCTAAATCTTCTTCAACTTTCATTATTGAGCGGAGAGTATGCTCGCCGAAAATTTGTGCGACTCTCTCTTCAAGGGTTCCGCTTCTATAATCAAGAGTTTGTTCATCTTCTAAAAATAAACGGAAAGATAGGTCGGCATGAGAGAGTGCGATTTTATTAAATGTATCAACGATATGTTTTAATTCAGTTGC
>CAIWTC010000460.1 GCA_903915485.1 uncultured Ignavibacteriales bacterium
GGGCAATCCGCAAAAAATATTTGGAATAGTTAGTGATATTACACTCCAAAAAAATGCTGAGCAAGAACTAAAACTTTCTACTGATAATTTAAAAAAACTTAATGATACAAAAGATAAGTTTATATCTATTATTTCTCACGACTTAAGAACGCCCTTTAGCTCTGTATTAGGTTTCACGGATATTCTTCTTAATGAAGATGATATTACTCCTGAGGAGTCACGGCAATATATTCAATATATCCAAGAGTCATCGAAGAATATGTTGTCACTTGTCAATTCATTATTGGACTGGACTCGAATCCAAACAGGGCGGATTGATTTTGAACCTGTAACAACTCAGTTTAATGTTTTAGTTCAACAGGTTCTTTCAGGAATGACGGGATTTGCTTTGCAGAAAAGAATTGAACTAATAAATGAAGTCCCTGAAGATGTCTCTTTGATGGTGGATAAATCACTGGCAACCCAAGCATTAAATAATTTAATCTCGAATGCACTTAAGTTTACGAATGAAAATGGGCGAATTACCGTAAAGGTTCAGGAGTCAGACCAACCTAGATTTGTAGAAATTTCAGTAATAGATACAGGAATTGGAATTAAACAAAGCGATATTGATAAAATATTTACAATTGAATCTAAGTATACAACTGAGGGCACTTATGGTGAGAAGGGGACGGGTCTTGGTCTAACTTTAGTTAAAGAAATTATTGAAAAGCATAATGGTAAAATATGGGTAGTTAGTGAATTTGGTAAGGGAGCAGAATTTCATTTTACTCTTCCGAGGGCCTCCGCACAAATACTGCTAATAGACGATTCCAGTACAGATAGAATTCTTTATTCAAAAATAGTAAAAAATATTGTTGGGGATTTTGAGGTCATTACTGCTAATAATGGTAAAGAAGGACTACATCAAATTCAAAATAAACTTCCAGCTTTAATTATTTGTGACCACTCAATGCCTGTGATGAATGGTTTTGAGTTTATGAATGCTTACAATAGTCTTAATATTAAAGGCAAACCCCCAATTATGATTTTGAGCAGCGACATCGGCAAGAATGAACACGCGATATATTCCGATTTAGGAGTGGAATACATTTTTACTAAACCTGTAAGTTTGACAAGCTTTAAGGCTGCAATTGAAAAGACTTTAAAAAAAATACCTAAATAGTCTGTAGGCGCAGACAGTAAAATTGAATGCTATTTAATTTCAAACGAAGCATTCACAACAGCAGTGATTTCTTTTTCAATTGAGGATACATCATTAATCCCCATATCGGTAACCATATTTGAATTCTTCGGTGTGATTTGAAGAATTCCCATTTTGGCATTTCTCATAGAACCAATTTTTGAATTAGTTGATTCAGCAATCTTTTGAGCCCTCACCAATGCATCTTTCGCAGCTTCTGCTTGAATGTCTATTTTGATTTGTGCAAGTTTAGTATAATAATACTCCGGCTGCTCAATGGTAAAAGAAACGCCTTTATCCACAAGTGAAGCGATCTCCAAAGAAACTCTTTTAATAATCTGAACATCATTTGACGGTATTTCCAGTCTTTGTGAATAACTGTACCCAATGACGGTATTAGTCGTAACTCCATTTGAGCCAATTTCATAGACGGGGTTGTTTGAAACTGTTAGAAATTTAACTTTATCTTTTGTGAATCCGAATGAATTTAGGTAGCCGAGTAGTGCCGGTTTCTGAGCTTCGAGTTTGTGAAATGCATCAGAGGCTGAGTTCGAGAACGAATTCAAACTCCCTCGAAGGATTGCATAATCAGAAATGATATCTTTCTTTGCAGACCCTGTTACATTTATTGTCTCGTTCGAGGCTGTATGATTTCTCCAGGCAGAGCTAAGTATAAATCCGAAAATAATAAACGCCAGCGAAAATATTGAGATGCCCGCTACTGATTGTAATTTCTCTTTCATAAACTGTCCAATTCTATTCAACTAAATTATTTAAAATCAAATATATGCTTAAATATCCGAAAATATAATATATTTTAGTATTCTAAATAATGAAAAAATCTGAAATATTACTTTATATTTAGAATATATGCGTTTTTTGAGCGAGTAGAAACTTGAAAAAATCACCGTTTCATTGTTAGGAAATAATTGCGAAACAATTATTGTTTCATTATATTTACAAGTCATATATTTTTGCACAATGAAAATAAAAATATCAAATCTCAGTCTTGGCAGTCACGAAATGATTTTTCAAGGTGAGAGTAAAGAATTAAAATTAGATAGCCCATTTTGTGGTAAGTTTTGGATTAAGGTCGATGTTGACAAATCTAATCACCAAATCGTGCTGTCGGTTGACGGAAAATTAGAGTGTCATCTTGATTGTGACAGATGTGCCTCAGAATATGATGCTCCAATTGAGTTTACATATAAAATGGTATACTTACTTGATGCTCCGATAAAAGGTGTTGATGACATAAATGTCAAATATATAACTCCTGAAGTCGTTACAATTGATATTTCTGAAGACATATATGATTTTGCATTATTGTCAATTCCGATAAAGAAATTGTGTAATGAAGACTGCAAAGGATTGTGTGTCAAATGTGGTAGTAATCTAAATACTGAAAATTGCCCATGTCCGGAAGAAGAAGATAACTCAAATAAGCCTTTTGCAGGGCTTAAAGATATTTTAAATAATAACTAATATAAAGAGAATAAACTATGCCAAATCCCAAACGAAAAATGTCTAAAACAAGACGGGATAAAAGAAGAACTCACTACAAAGCGACTGCTCCTACTTTAGGAAAATGCAGTAATTGCGGTGACTTAAAACTTACTCACTGTGCTTGCCCCGCTTGTGGTTACTACGATGGCCGCTCGATGATGATTCCAAAGTCATAATTCCCGACGGATGTCATCTTACCATAACCCTGATCCCTGTAAAATTCTTATTGATGCAATGGGAGGAGATAATGCTCCTCTCGCTTGTATTAATGGAGCTATACAGGCTCAGCAGTCCATTGAGAATGTTGATGTTTTTTTAATTGGTAAAAAACAAGTTCTTCTCGACTTGATTTCAAAGCAGAAATTATCTTTTGATTCTAACAAAATAATTGACGCATCTGAAGTCATTGAGATGGATGATAAGCCTGCTCAGGCAATCAAGTCTAAAAAAGATTCCTCAATAGTTAGGGGATGTGAATTGGTAAAATCAAAGGAATTTTCTGCCTTCGTAAGTGCCGGTAACACCGGTGCTATGATGGCGGCATCAACTTTGATTATGGGCAGACTGAAAGGAGTTAGCCGTCCAACAATGGGTTCCTTCATGCCTAGTGCAGGAGGAATTACAACTGTTTTTGATGTTGGAGCAAATGTTGACTGTAAACCCCGTTTCCTAGTTGAGTTCGCGATGATGGGAAGTATTTTTGTAAAAGAGATTTACAAAATTGATAACCCAAAAGTAGGACTGCTAAGCGTAGGCGAAGAAGATACTAAAGGTAATGAGGTTGTACTTGAGGCACATAAACTGCTAAAGATGAGTAAACTAAATTTTATAGGAAATATTGAGGGAAGAGATATTCTGAAAGGTACAGCAAATGTTGTTGTATGTGATGGGTTCGTCGGTAATGTTGTCCTTAAATTTGGTGAATCATTAAAAGTTCTATTGAAACATTTGTTGATAGAATATGCTTCACAGTCTATTTTTAAGAAAATCAAGGTTGGCTTACTTAAGAGCACGCTTAACAAAGTTTTAAAAAGCATAGACTATCAGGAATATGGTGGAGTTCCATTATTGGGAGTTGATGGAATAAGCATAATAGGCCATGGAAGCAGTACCCCTAAAGCAATCAAGAATATGGTTGTCCGTGCAAAAGAAATGCATGACAAAGATATAGTTAATAAAATACAAAAAGCACTTTCTGAAATAGAGATAGAATAAGGTTAATAAATTAATGAGTAATAAGGTAAACGCAGTTATTGCAGGCGTCGGAATGTATGTGCCTGAAACTGTTTTAGATAATAAATATTTTGAGACAATTGTAGAAACCACTGATGAGTGGATTTTATCACGGACCGGAATTAAAGAGAGAAGAAGATTAGACACAGGCGCCACGAGTGATTTAGCAACAGGCGCTTTGTTGGATTTGATGAAGTCTACAGGACTAAAGCCTGAAGAAATTGACATTATAATAGTATGTACGATTACTCCTGACATGTTTTTCCCTTCAACTGCATGTTTAGTACAAGACAATGTAAAAGCAGTTAATGCGTGGGGATTTGATTTATCAGCAGCATGTTCAGGTTTCCTTTTTGGTCTTCAGACCGGAGCATCATTTATCGAAACCGGCAGATACAAAAAAGTGGTTGTCATTGGTGCAGATAAAATGAGCTCTATCACTGACTATACTGATAGAAATACTTGCATTCTCTTTGGCGATGCTGCAAGCGCAGTTCTTCTCGAAGCTACGGAAGACCTTTCAATTGGTTTACAGGATACTATTTTGCATTGCGACGGAAGCGGAAGAGAAAGTCTTTATATCAAAGCAGGCGGCAGTTTAAATCCACCGACTCGCGAAACAGTTGACAACAATATGCATAAATTGTATCAAGACGGTAAAGCTGTATATAAGGTAGCTGTGACAGGTATGGCAAATGTATCTTATGAGATTATGCAGAAACATAACTTAACGGCTGATGATATAGCTTATTTAGTCCCTCATCAGGCAAACTTAAGAATTATAAATGCAACGGCTGAGAAGGCTAATCTTCCTAAAGAAAAAGTTATGATTAACATTGATAGATACGGGAATACAACTGCTGCTACCATACCTTTATGTCTTGCTGAATTTTATAAGGCTGGTAAATTGAAAAAAGGTGATAAGCTTATCTTGGCTGCATTTGGAGCCGGATATACTTGGGGTTCAGCATATTTAGTTTGGGGAATTGACTAAATGAGCAAAAGAGCATTCCTTTTCCCTGGTCAAGGTGCGCAATATGTTGGTATGGCAAAAGATTTATTTGCTAACTCTGAATCAGCGCGGGAAATGATTTCTCAGGCCGACGATATTTTAGGATATAAGCTCTCAGAGATAATGTTTAATGGCCCGGAAGATGAATTAAAACAAACTAAGAATACTCAACCCGCAATATTTCTTCATAGTGTTGTATTGCAGTCATTAGTTAAGTCTATTGACTTTGATGCTGCAGCAGGGCATTCATTAGGAGAGTATTCAGCATTAGTAGCGTTAGGAGCACTTAGCTTTGAAGATGCTCTAAAGCTAGTTAGCTTCAGAGGTCAGGCAATGCAGCAGTCCGGGGTAGATAATCCAGGGACTATGGCGGCTATCTTAGGTCTTGCCCCTGAGAAAATAGCTCAGGCATGCATCGATGCTTCTGCAGAAGGAATTGTTCAACCAGCGAACTTTAATTGCCCTGGACAAGTTGTAATTTCTGGTTCAGTGTCCGGTGTTAGAAAAGGGATGGAACTTTGTAAATTATCCGGTGCTAAATTGGTAAAAGAATTAGTTGTTAGCGGAGCTTTCCATTCACCATTGATGCAGTCGGCAAAAGATAAAATGGAGGGGGAATTAGCAAACACTAATATCCTTTCAATTTCAAAACCGGTATACGCTAATGTTACTGCTAGTGCTGTTAATAATAATGACGAAATTAGAAAACTATTATTCCAGCAAGTTACATCTCCGGTACTTTGGGAACAGACTATACTTAATTTATTTAGTGATGGTTTTACAGAATTTGTTGAAATTGGTCCCGGAAAAGTTTTGCAAGGCTTAGTAAAGAAAATTGCCCCTGCAGCTGTCTGCACGGGTATTGATACATATAACGATTTAGAGAAATATTTATGAGCGAATTACCAGAATTAATCATCAATAAATTAAAAATCGACCCGTTGATTTTTACATTTCCATTCGGATGTAAATGCAATGGTGAATGTTGTAATTACGGTGTTTATGCTGATTTAAAAGAATACGAAACTATTCTCAGCATCAAAGATAAAATAATTCCTCACATGGATGAAACACAGCCAACAGATTCCAGTGTTTGGTTTGAAGCAGTTGTTGACGATGATGATTTTGAGTCAGGTAAATGTGCCGGCACTGAAGTTCACAACGGTAAGTGTGTTTTTCTTGATTCAAAAGGACTTTGCTCTATTCAAAAATTAGCTATAGCAGAAAATGTTAACCCATGGTTTTATAAACCTTTATATTGTATCCTTTTCCCTTTAACTATTTTTGAAGGAGCACTCACAATAGATAGTGAGCATATTGACCGTTTACATCATTGTAATAAAGTAGATGCAGGTAATTTCCCAACAATGTTTGAAAGCTGCAAACAGGAAATTATTCATTTATTTGGTGAAGAAAACTATCAGCAGATGGTAGAGTATAAAGACAAGTATATTTTAACCGAAGGAAAAGTATAAATGTTAAAAGATAGAGTAGCACTCGTAACAGGCGGTTCAAGAGGAATTGGTAAAGCAATAGTTAAGGCATTAGCTGAAGCCGGTGCAAAGGTTGTATTTACTTATGTAAGTTCTGAAGAACGCGCAAAACAGATGGAAGAGGAGTTTTTAGCCCAAGGATTGACAGTTTCCGGCTTTAAGGCTGATGCTTCGTCCTTTGCTCAGGCAGAAAATTGTATTAATTTTGTTTTGGAAAAGTATCAAAGGTTAGATATCTTAGTAAACAATGCTGGAATTACTCGGGATAATCTGCTTATGCGGATGACTGAGGAGGATTTCCAGGTTGTTATTGACTCAAATTTAAAGAGTGTTTTTAGCTATACTAAATTAGCACTGAAAC
>CAIWTC010000461.1 GCA_903915485.1 uncultured Ignavibacteriales bacterium
CAGTCGGCAATAATTTCCCTAAAGAGGATGTTGAAAGATTTATAAAAAAATATCAGAATAAGTAGCAAAATAAGTACGGTCGATTTTAACTGTCAGATAACATTAATCCATTATTATAATAGTTGATAGAATACAAAATTGCTGCAATTGGTTATAATCCTTTCGCAAAATAACTCACCGTTTCTTGTCTTAAATCTTTGGTTGTATGTTCTAAAATTGTGGTATAGCTTTTGATAAACTACAATTGTTAAAAAGAACGATTCAACTCAAATTGATGTTTTTTAACTGCATTTAAGAAATGAAGTGCTCAAACAGGGAACAATCGGCTCAAATTGGTGCATAATGTGCCCAAAACTGTTAAGCTCTTTTTGTGATGCGGCATGAGAAAATAAATAATAAAATATTCAAAGATTACATTGAAAAGTGTAAACTTATTTATATTTTTAAAGGATATATTAAAATCTATAAAAATCGAGTGAAAAAATAATGGCAAAAGAAGTAGAAATACAAATTCTAGAAGATGTGACCGTAAGGTTTGCAGGTGACTCCGGAGACGGTATGCAGCTTACAGGCTCACAGTTTACCACCACCTCTGCTCTTGACGGTAATGATTTAAGTACATTACCTGATTATCCCGCAGAAATACGCGCCCCTGCCGGTACTCTTTACGGAGTAAGCGGATTCCAGCTTCATTTCAGCAGTTCGGACATTCAGACACCCGGTGATAGTCCTGACATTTTAGTTGCAATGAATCCTGCAGCGCTTAAAGTAAACATAAAAGATTTGAAACCAAACGCAATTATTATTGCTAACACTTCTGAATTTGATGCGAAAAATCTCAGACTTGCAGAATACAAAGTCAGTCCTTTAGAAGACGATAGCCTTGAAGGCTATACGGTTATTCCGGTTCCTTTAACTGAAATGACCATGACAGCTTTGGAAGAACTAAGACTTTCTAATAAAGAAAAAGAACGCTGCAAAAACTTTTTTGCTCTAGGTTTAATGTATTGGCTATATAGTAAACCATTTGAACAAACTGTTCAGTGGATTGAACAGAAATTCAAAAAAGATGAAGTACTCGTTGATGCTAATAAAAAAGCTTTGATGGCTGGATATTTTTACGGCGAAACTGCTGAAATATTTTCAACCAGATATACAGTCGCAGCAGCAAAACTAGAACCTGGAACTTATCGTAATATCTCGGGTAACGAAGCTACAGCATTAGGGTTTTTGACTGCCTCTGTCAAAGCAAACCTTCAGTTATTCTTGGGTTCATACCCTATAACTCCTGCTACAGAAATTTTACAAGACCTTAGTAAGTATAAAGACTTCGGTGTGAAAGTTTTTCAGGCAGAAGATGAAATTGGTGCTATTTGCTCCGCTATCGGTGCTTCCTATGCCGGTTCATTAGGGCTTACAACAACTTCAGGTCCCGGACTTTCACTTAAGACTGAAGCTATCGGTTTAGCTGTAATGACTGAACTTCCCCTATTAATAGTTAATGTTCAGCGCGGTGGTCCAAGTACAGGACTTCCAACAAAAACTGAACAGGCTGATTTGATGCAGGCTATGTACGCCCGCAACGGTGAAGCTCCGGTTATAGTAATGGCTCCTTGCAGTCCTGCTGATTGTTTCTGGCTTGCTATGGACGCAGCTAAGTTAGCAATCAAATATATGACTCCTGTTATCTATTTAACTGACGGATACATTGCAAATGGTTCCGAACCTTTGCGCATTCCTAATGTTGAGGACTTAGCAGAAATTCCTGTTACTTTCAGGAAAGACCCTGAAGGATTTTTCCCATACCTGCGCGATGAAAATTTAGTTCGTCCTTGGGCAATCCCAGGAACTCCCGGACTGGAACATAGAATCGGCGGTCTCGAGAAAAAACATATTCAAGGCGGCATTAGCTATGACCCTGAAAATCATGAATTCATGATGAAGATGCGTGAAGCTAAAATTCAAAAAGCGGTGCAGGATATTCCTGACCTAGCAGTTGAAGGTGAGCAGGAAGGCGATGTACTCGTAATCGGATGGGGCGGAACTTATGGTGCAATTCATGAAGCAATTGTACACCTTAGAAAAAAAGGACATAAAGTTTCACAGGCTCATTTCCGTTATTTGAATCCTTTCCCTGCTAACACAGAGAAAGTTTTGAAGAGCTTTAAGAAAGTTATTCTACCGGAACTGAATCTAGGACAATTGTCTAAGTTGATTCGCAGCGCATATCTGATAGATGTTATTCAGTACAACAAGGTAATGGGCCTGCCGTTCAAAGTAGCAGAGTTAGAAGAATTCATTCTAGCTGAGATTGGAAAATAATATGGAAACTAAAGAGATAATGACAGAACAAGTAAAATATACATCAAAAGACTTCGCAACTTCTAATGAAGTTAGATGGTGCCCCGGATGCGGTGATTATTCAATCTTGGCACAGATGCAGCGCACAGCTCCTGACATCAATGTAAAAAAAGAAAATATGGTTTGGGTTTCCGGAATTGGATGCTCAAGTAGATTCCCTTATTATATGAACACTTATGGTTTCCATAGTATTCACGGTAGAGCACCTGCTATCGCAAGCGGCGTTAAAATTGCGCGCCCTGACCTTAGCGTTTGGGTTGCAACAGGTGACGGCGATTTACTCAGTATTGGAGGAAATCACTTTATCCATGCCTGCCGCAGAAATATGGACCTCAAGATTCTTTTGTTCAACAACAGAATTTACGGGTTGACTAAAGGACAGTATTCACCGACATCAGAAAAAGGCAAGAAAACAAAAAGTACTCCTTTCGGAAGTATAGATTTCCCATTTAAGCCTGTTTCTGTTGCATTAGCCAGCGGTGCTACATTCGTTGCCCGGTCAATTGATAGAGAACCTAAGCACTTACAGCAGATGATGGCAAGAGCTGCTGAACATAAAGGTACAGCGATGATTGAAATTTATCAGAACTGTAATATTTTCAACGACGGTGCATTCCAGCACTTGACTGAAAAAGAACTTAAAGATGAAAATGTGCTTTATCTTGAGCAGGGCAAACCAATGGTGTTTGGCCGTGCAAAAGACAAAGGCATCCGTCTTGACGGTTTGAATCCGGTATTGGTAGATTTATCAGAAGGTAAATTTTCAGTAAATGATTTATGGATACATGACGAGTTTGATCCAAATCCAGCGCGTTCATTTATTCTTTCTCAGTTTATTGAATTGGAAAATTTCCCTACACCTATAGGTGTTATTTCACAGATTAAGAAATCAACTTATGACGGTGATGTTCAAGAACAGATTGAACACATCCAAAAAACAAAAGGAGTTGGTGACTTACAGAAAGTTCTTCTAACCGGAAATACCTGGAAAGTAGAATAGTTTTATTTTTGATTTAATAAATCAACATTTGAATGCCCGCGGATTTATTCGCGGGCTTTTTTTATTTGCACCGATAATATTCTTAATAAATCATTCTTTGAATCATTTAATTACCAGCAACAAAAAGTAATTTTAATTTTTATACTAAGGCTATTCAAAAGCTTTTTATTCGAACCTTCCTTAGAAATATTTATTCATGTAAGTATTGAAAAAAAGCCAATATTATCTAAACTATGATAACAAATGACCTATCTGACCATTGTTTCATTCTTAGAATACACATTCATCGAAAAAAAAAGGGGATTTATCGAAATCACATTTGGTTTAAGCTTGTTTCTGGTGAAATTAATGATTGATATTAGGCGAATACCAAGTAATTGGTAATTCAGCTTACACACTAGAATAATTGTGTAATTAAACAATGCAGTTTTAGTATAACAACTATACATAAAACTGCTAAAATCTTTGGTATGATTGATTAACTCAATCAATGAAATAATATTTAAATATCAGGTACAACATGAAAAAGTATTTACTTCTTTTGGTCCTTCTAACATCTGTCGGTTTTTCGCAAACATGGCAGGAGCAGTCATCAGGGACGGTCAATCATTTACTTAGTGTCTATTTTACTGATGCAAATACTGGGACAGCAGTTGGTATGAGTGGTACAATTCTTAGAACTACAAATGCCGGGGCTACATGGTCTGCACAGGTGAGTGGCACAGCCCATGACTTAAGAAGTGTTTTCTTCACTAATGCTAATACCGGAACAGTTGTTGGCGGTAACGGGGCAAGCATTATACTTAGAACAACAGACGGCGGATCGAATTGGAGTATTCAAACTTCTCCCACAGCAGTTGATTTATACGGAGTATACTTTACTGATGCGAATAATGGAGCTACAGTTGGTGATGCAGGAACGATACTTACGACTACAGATGCAGGTGCGAATTGGACTGCACAGGCAGTTGCACCGTTTGATCATCTTATTGGGATTACTTTCTCTGATGCCAATAATGGAATTGTTGCCGGATATAGCGGTGTTCTGCTTAAAACTACTGACGGCGGAGCGAGCTGGTCGGCACTGACAAGTGGAACTTTTACTGATTTGTATAAAGCTGTTCATACAGATTTGAATTGCTGGACTGCTGTAGGATTCAATGGCACCATTCTTAGAACTACCGATGATGGTGCAAATTGGAGTGCTCAAGCAAGTGGAACTTCTGAACAATTGAGAAGCATAGCCTTTTCAGATGCTAACAATGGGAAAATAGTTGGTCTAAATGGAATAATTTTAGTCACAACAGATGCCGGCGCTAACTGGGTTCCTCAAACCAGCGGAACAGTAAAATCGTTATTAGCTGTTTCAAGTTTTGGTTCCATAGTCGGTCTTGACGGAACTATCCTTAGATATAACTCAGACCCTGTAGCAAATGCAGCCACATCTATTACAAGTACTAGCTTTTCTGCAAATTGGAACGCATTAACAGGTGTTAATGGTTATAAATTAGATGTTGCAACTGATAATTTATTCACTTTGCTTGTTACCGGATACAATGATCTTGATGTTGGGAATGTTACTACATATTCAGTAAATACTAACCTTACACCCGGAACTAATTACTATTACCGTGTGCGTGCATACGCTGGTGGTGCCGCAGGTAATAATTCAAATATAATTTCGTTAAATACTATTCTTACAGTCCCTACTGCAGCAGCTGCCGGTACAATTACCACTACAAGTTTTACAAGTTCATGGAGCCCTGTCACTGGTGCATCAGGATACTATCTTGATGTTGCAACTGATAATTTATTCGCTTCAATGGTTACTGGATATAACGGTGTTGATGTAGGAAATGTAATCTCAGTATCAGTTAATACTAATTTAACTGCAGGAACAGATTACTGGTACCGTGTCCGTGCATATAATGCGGTTACAACCAGCCTTAGTTCTTCTTTTGTTACTTTAATAACTCTTCCGGGAGCAGTAACAGCATCGGCTGCAACTTCAATAGCGACTACAAGTTTCTCTGCTAACTGGAATGCCCAGACCGGTGCATCGGGATATCGTCTTGATGTCGCAAAAGATAATTTATTTACCCAGCCTGTAACTGGATATATCAATCTTGATGTCTCGAATGTAACCACTTATTCAGTGAACACAAACCTGACTTCAGGCACTCATTACTACTATCGATTGCGCGCATATAATGCAAGCGGAACGGGAAGTAATTCAGGAACTGTCTCACTAATTACCATCACTGCAGCTCCGACTGCAAGTGCTGCTACCTCAGTATCTACTACAAGTTTCTCTGCGAATTGGTCTGCCGCCACAGGTGCTGACGGGTACAGACTTGATGTAGCAACTGATAATTTATTCAGTACATTCGTTTCCGGATATCAGGATGTTGATGTCAGTAATGTTGTTACTTACTCAGTCAACAGCAATCTTACTTCAGGAACAAGTTATTACTACCGAGTCCGTGCTTATAATAATAGCGGGACAAGTACTAACTCAGGGACAATATCATTAATAACTGCTCCGGATGCTCCTGTTATCGCATTGGCAAGTTCAATCACAACAACAAGTTTTTCTGCTAACTGGAGTGCCTCAGTAGGCGCAGCAGGGTATCGTCTTGATGTTTCTACAAGCAACACCTTCAATACATTTGTTACTGGTTTTCATAATTTGAATGTAGGAAATGTGGTAACATATTCAGCTAACACAAATATTAATCCCGGTATAGTTTACTATTACCGTGTTCGTGCATACAATGCAGGCGGTACAAGCATTAACTCCTCAAATGCTTCGCTTATTACAATATCATCTGCCCCGGTTGCATTAGCCGGTTCAGGTATCACTAGATATGCTTTCAACGCTAATTGGAGCGCTCCAACAGGTGCAGCCGGTTATTACCTTGATGTTGCTAAAGATAATGCATTCACCACTTATTTGCCAGGTTTGCAAAACCTTGATGTTAGCAATGTTACTACTTACAATATAAATTCTTTAGTTCCGGGATATCCGTATTACTTTAGAGTTCGTGCTTATAACGCATCTGGTACAAGCGTAAATTCAAGCACAATCACTGTTACAACATTGCCTCCAAGTGCTGATTTAGTTATTACTTCATCAGTAACGAATTCAGTCCCTAAGAATCTGGATGTATTAACATATCACTTCACTGTAGTAAATAACGGTCCTGATACAGGTAAAGCAATTGTTCTTCAGGCATCAATGCCTAGAGGATTTAAGTATGGAAGTTCTTCAGCAGTAGGCTCAACTTATGACCCTAACACAGGTGTTTGGAATGTTGGAACGCTGGTAATGGGTTCATCAGTAAGCTTAACTTTTGTAGATACGACAGATTATTTTAATCAAGCATATGATTTCAGAAATTTTTATGAATTCAATGTTTTCTCTAAACTAGATGCTACTTTGACGGGAGTTAATGTCGGAGGTAAATTAGCTGTCGGTCGCGATTTAACCATTATCGGTTCAGATATAGGCGGGCAACTTCGCACAAGACCTACTGTCCCCGATGTAGTCGTCGCGGGTCGTGATTTGGATTTCCAATCAGGCACAGTTCATTATGGAAATGTTGCATATGGTAATTCTACAAATCTTCCTGTAACTCAAGTAGTATATCCAAATGGTTCATTAATTCATTCATCACCGATAAACTTTGCTGCACAAGGTGCATATTTGAATTCTCTTTCAAGTTCTTTACGCGGATATGATGTTAATGGCGTTAATACAGTTACAGCTGATACTCTTCATTTAACGGGAACAGATTTGTACTTGAATGTTTTCACCGTAACTGGTGCACAGTTATTAGCTGCACCAAAAATATCAGTAAGAGTTCCAAACGGTTCAGTAGCAGTTGTTAATATTAGCGGTGTTTCTTTAGAATATACCGGTTCAGTTGACCTTAATAACAATTTAGATAATTTTGTTCTTTTCAATTTCTGGCAGGCA
>CAIWTC010000462.1 GCA_903915485.1 uncultured Ignavibacteriales bacterium
AAATTGGACTGAAAGTCTAAGCGTTAAAATAAAATCAATCGACGACCAGCACAAAGTGCTTATCGGATTAATCAACGAATTGCACGATTCTATGAGAGCAGGAAAAGGCAAAGAAGCAGTCGGTAAAATAATTGATGAACTTGTGGACTATACACGATATCATTTTGGTTATGAAGAATCGATTTTTGCAAAAATCGGCTATGTAGAATCGGCAGCACACAAACGCTCTCATATCGCACTAACTGATAAAGTTGTTGACTTGCAGAAAAAATTCAAAGAAGGCAGCCTTTCAATAACCATTGAAACTATGAGTTTTCTGAAAACTTGGCTTAGCGACCACATCATGGGAACTGACCAAAAATACACAGGCTCATTTATTTCAAAGGGTATTTCCTAACAGTATTTAGACTTTTACAAGGAGTTATCTTGAGGCTTCCGGATAACTCCTTAAATTTTATTTTTGGAATAAAAATATTTCAGGAAATATTTATTTTTATTCCGCTAATTTATTTATATCCCTCACTTCTAAAACATCTAACTCACTCCCATTAATTACAGAATTAATCATAGCGATTCCTAATTCCTTCAAAGTGGAAAAATGATTCGGGAATAATTTTCTGCCGATTGGGTAAATCCATCCAATATACTTGTAAAAACCAAGTGTGTTTTTCAATCCATGAGTAGGATGCATATAACCAGGCCTGAATGCAATTGCTTTCTTATAGGGTAAATTCCGTAAATCATTTTCGGTTTTCCCCTTCACTCTCGCCCACATAATTTTACCTTTTTCGGAACCGTCCGTGCCTGTTCCCGACACATAACAGAAAGTTAATTCTTTATTTAATTTACTTAGGGTTTTAGCGAATGTCATCGTAAGCTTATAAGTCACTTTAGTATAATCATCTTCATTCATCCCCAAAGAGGATTTGCCAAGGCAGAAGAAACAGGCATCATATCCTGATAGACTATTTTCGACTTCACTAAAATTGTAGAAATCTCCATGAATAATTTCAGTAAGCTTCGAATTAGTAACTCCGCAAGGCTTTCTGCCCACTACTAAAATTTTTTCTACCTTATCCGATAAAATACATTCATGTAGAACACCCTCCCCCACCATTCCTGTTGCTCCGGTAATAATAACATTTATTTTTGATTGCATATAATTTCCTTAATATATTTCATTCAAATAATTCATACTCGCAACTTGGCTATTATCACATACTATATGGACATCAAGCAGTACTAATTAGTTAGAATTTCGTTTTTCAATAGTTATATATACCTCAAAATAATAAGATTACAAAAATTCATTTTCATTGATTAACTTTGAAATAGTAAATTTAAATATTTTCAGAAAATAATGTATCTATGAAACTATATCATATAATATTAAAGTCAGCCCTAAGCGGATGCCTCTTAATATTGTTTCTTTCCACTAATTTGCTTTCTCAAACTCAGTCTTATTATATTGATGCAGTTCAAGGTGCCGACACAAATAGCGGGACAATTTCCACTCCCTGGCAAAA
This sequence comes from uncultured Ignavibacteriales bacterium, assembly GCA_903915485.1. GTDB lineage: Bacteria > Bacteroidota > Ignavibacteria > Ignavibacteriales > Ignavibacteriaceae > CAIYTF01. Next base: position 1,527 of record CAIWTC010000462.1, read on the forward strand.
CTTAACCAAGCTGAACAGCCTTACAATCCCCGCAGGTTCTTTCATTTACTTAAAAGCTGGTTCAGTTTGGACAGGACAGCAACTTAAGTTTTATGGGTCAGGCACTGAAGGAAATCCAATCGTAGTTGATAAATATGGCGAAGGCTCTAAACCTCACCTTGCAGGTAACGGCTTAGTCGGACAAGGTGTCGTATACATATATAATCAATCCCACATAGAAGTAAACAATTTAGAAATAACCAACTGCCCTAATGGTCCTGCTGATTCATTATTTTTTATTGGTATATACAATGACACTCTGCCTGTAAACCCCAATCCTCTAGGTGCTGCGAGAAGAGGTGTGATGGTCGCCCTTTCAAGCTACGGTACTGCAAATCATATTTATTTAAAGAATTTGGATATCCATCATATTAAAGGACAGTTGGGAAGCATTGAAACAGCCATTAATGGTGCCGTACCAAAATCTACGGGTGGAATTTTTATAACCGTTCTATCAACCGAGACTACTGCTGCAAAATCCAGATACAATGATATAGTTATTGATGGATGCAATATATATTATTGTGAAAATCAGGGCATTGCAATAAACAATGACAAAAAAACCTACTATCCGGGTGGCCAGCATTCAAGCATTGCGGCTGATACTGTTGAATACAATAATTGGTATGATAGAAGAAACACTAACTTGAGAATAAGCAATAATGTAATTCATCACATCGGCAAAAATGCAATGATAATACGAATGGTTGATGAGACAGGTTTAATCGAACATAATGTTTGTTATGAAACAGCTTTAGGCACTACCGGAAATACGATGTTTACCACCCGTTGTAAAGGCACGGTGTTTCAATTTAATGAGGGTTATTACAATCGGGCTCTTACACAGAAAATTGACCCCAACAACTATGATGGATGTATGTATGATGCTGATTATGGCAGTGTCGGAGTGATTTTCCAGTATAGCTACAGTCATGATAATTCTTCCGGGATTTTTTGGGGTTGCAACACAAGGTCCTCCGCGAACTTAACTACCGGAGTGCCTGATTCAGGAGATGTTGGCTGTACTTTGCGATATAGTATAAGTCAAAATGATAAAGGCGATTTGGTTTATTTCAATTACCCATCAGCGGGAAACGAGATATATAACAATGTGTTTTATATTAAGCCCGGTTTAAGCCCCATCATTATTCACGAAGGGTCAACCAAGCAGCACACTTATAATTTTTATAATAACATTATATATAACATGAGCACAACTGCCCGGTATGCCTTTGCAGCAACGGGACAAACAAGAAATATTTCTAATAATATTTTCTATGGATTTCATCCTACGACAGAACTACAGGGGACTAATGCAATTACTGCTGACCCTAAGTTTGTTAGTCCTGGACTTGGAGTAATCGGTATTGATTCAAAGCTTGACGGTTACAAAATTCTTCCCAACTCCCCTGCCATAAATGCGGGAGCAGTTTTGACACATAATGCAGTAAAGGATTTTTGGGGAAATCCGGTTTCATCACCGGCAGATACATTGATTGATATTGGAATGAATGAAATCCTCTCGACAACATTCACACATCAACCTCGGACCGAGGGCGATAAAGAATTTAACTTAGGGCAAAACTATCCGAACCCTTTCAATCCATCTACAACAATCAGTTATAAAATACGGAAAGAACAGTTAGTACATTTGGAAATATTTGATTTACTCGGACGGTCAGTTAAAGTTATTGTTGATGAATTAAAAAAAGCAGGGACTTATTCCGCGACAATAAACGCAGAACAATTATATTCAGGAATTTATTTTTACACATTGACTTCGGGAAATTTCAAGTCAACCAAAAGCATGATTGTTCTGAAATAATCATGACCAAGGTAATACTATATAACTTCGTATAGATTATTCCCACCGAATTGCTTCAAGTGCATCAATCTTGGAGGCACGGTTAGCGGGTATAAGAGCAGCTATCAATGAGAGTCCTATCGCGGCAGCACCCACAACAAGAAAGTCTGTAAACTGAAGTTGCACGGGCAGAGCATTAATCTTAAACTTTGTAGCATCAAGCGGATAAATAATAAAAGTTACCTGAAGCCAATAGACAAATAATCCAAGGCCAAACCCGGCAATAGTTCCTATAACTCCGACTATAAACCCATGAAACAAATATATTCTCTTAATCAATTGAGGCGTCATTCCCATCGTCCGCATAATACCGATATTTCTTTTCTTCTCAATTACTGTCATTGTAAGTGAAGCAAGAATATTAAATACAGCAACTATAATTATCAACATAAGCAGCATGTACGCGGCCCATCGCTCTATAACCATTACTGAAAACATATCGCTGTGCAAATCATGCCAGGTCTTGATGCTGAAATCTGATTCATTCATATAACTTTGCATAGATTCCTTAATATTTGCAGCCTCGTCCATTTCTTTGAGTCTGATATCATATCCTTGAATGTTATCATCAAAACCTAAAAGCCTCTGACCTTCTTCCAAAGAAATAAACACAGTCGATACATCATACTCATTGTTCTTAGAGTAAAATGTCCCCCTCAGCACAACCTTCGAAACCAGTGGCAGCGCGCCCTGACCTATAACTGCCTCCAAATTAGATGGCGAAATAAGCAGGCAAGTATCACCTATTGAAAGTCCTATGTAATCAGCCAATATACTTCCCATCATTATCCCGGGAGTTACTGAATTATCAGAGAATATTTTTCCATCAGCCAAATACTTATTCACTTCATATACTGATGAAAGTCCTTTTTCCGTTGTACCTTTTAGATTAACTACACGCATGTCCGCACCTGCCCTCAGCATCAATTTCCCGGAGACATAGGGAGTATAAGAGGACATTCCATTAATCAGTTTAATTTTGCTTTGAAGCGAGTCCAACTGTGCTGTACCCGTGTTTGATACCGCCTCCACTCTAACATGAGGATCTAGACTTATCATGAACGAAGTAACTAGAGAACTGAATCCATTAAACACCGAAAGAACAATAATCAGCGCAGCGACACCAATAGCAATGCCCAGAGTCGAAAGGATTGATATTATCGTTATGAAATTCAACTTTCGTTTTGAATGCGCATACCTTAAGGCAACAAAAAAAGCAAGTTTGTTCATTGAAATTTAAGCGTATCTATTGGTGATAATCGTGAGGCTATAAAACTTGGTATCAGCGCAACTATAAGCGTAAGTATCATTGCCCCCGCCGAAACCAGTATGAATGACTCGGGAACAATTTCAAGCGGTGCTACTGAACTAAAATAAACGGTAGCAGGAAGTTTTACAATTGAATAAGTGACTTGCAGATATGAGAGTACATAGGCAAAAATATTTCCCGCAACAACTCCCAGCGTTCCAAGATAAACACCTTGAAGTAAAAATGCTTTTGCAATAACTGAACGCCTTGCCCCCAAAGTCCGCAAAATTCCGATATGCTCATTCTTTTCTAATGCAATCATCAGGGAAACACTTACAATATTGAATATCGCAACTAACACAATTAAGCCAAGTACAATAGGAATCGGTTTTTCCTGAAGTTTTATCCAAGTGAAAACCTGCGCATACATTTCATATATTGTCTGATGATAATACCCCGGCCCAAATGCAATTTTTAATTTATCAACGGCCTCAGGAATTTCATCAATACCGCAAAGCTTAATTTCAAATCCGGACGACTGGTCAGGAGCAAAATCAAACATCGCTCCAGCAGTTTGTTTCGGCACATAGCAGTAAGCATCATCGTATCTGTCAATCCCGCTCTCATAAATTCCTGCGATATAAAATCGTTGGATAGCCGGCATATTCTGCTGTGAAAGCTGAATATTATTTTTTAACGCGAAGGCAACTAGGGAATCTCCGGCTTTAGCAAAAAGCTTCTGCGCAAGCGTCTTCCCTATTACAATTGAGTTTGCATTTGAAAGAGAAAGTGAGCCTTGTGTACATTTAAGGAGTGGCTTAGCAGCAAAGTAAGACGGCATGACACCCTTCAGAGTGACCCCTTCTTTCTTGCCGTTGCAACTAATTAATGCGAGCCTGTCAATAAATGGCTGAACATCCTTTACTGTTGTTCCCAGCGTTGATTTAATTCTCGCAATGGTCATCGTCGTGCGGGGCAATCTTATTGTTCCATATCCAACCGTTTGGATATGCGAGTCAAGGTTGGTTAGCTTTTGTGAAAATAAACTTTGATATCCGGCGAGAATATTAAGCGCAACAATCAGCGTAGCAACGCCAAGGGCTATACCGCCCGAAGCAATAACCGAGAACAGGGAAACCCCCGATAGCTTTCTGTTTGAAGCTATTATCCGTTTAACAAAGAATATCAGAAATCGCAATAATTGTCTTTTTTGAATTTTAAAATTGTGAAGTACTAAATTACATTAAATTTACTGAGTTAAAAAGTAAACCCGTCCACCAATTGATTGTAAAATCAATAATAAAACCCTATAGAGAAATAGAAGTATATCGGTCCGTAGATAATTGGATTTTTTGTGCTGCCTCTGTTTATCGTAAAACTTCTGCCGACTGAAAAATCTGCAGGACCGATTGGAGAATTTATCGATATTGTTGTTCCGATGCCATGCTTTAAGTCCTTGAAACGAATTGCGTCTTCCTTTGCCCATGTTGAACCCAGGTCGTATCGTAATCTAAAATAGGTATCGAAATAAAGTTTGAATGGCAGCATATATCTATATTCAAGCGAGCCCAAAAATACTTGGCGTCCTATAGATTCATTTTCTCTCATTCCCCAAAAGGAATATTGCCCACCCAATGTATATTGCTGCGTGAGTGGTAAAGTATTATCTGCATATCCAACTTTCGCCGCTGATGAAAGCGTGTGCTTCAGAAAAAGAGGAACATTAACCAGGTACTCGCCCCCGAATTTCGTATATCCGATTTCGCTCCCAAAAGCCTTTGAAGCAAGTTCATAAAATCCGTAAAACTTCAACCCTTTATTTGGATAAGGGTACTTATCCTGTGTATCTATGTTCGATGAAACACGCAATGTTACAAGCCTGTTCCTAAATTCCTTATCACTCGCAGATGTAATGCTTTTGGTTTCGTCAATTTCATAATTGCCTCGTACAACCACATCACCGAATCTCTCCATCTGCCCGCCAACCGAGAACGATGCTCCATGGATATAATTTCTATACTCACCTTTTATCTTTTTTTCATATTTAGATGGATCTGTTGCGGAGATGGATTCATCCCAAACATTGATGTCATTGGTCTGAGCATGAAGCTTAATATCATAAGTGAAATAAGTATTATAAATCCTATTTGCCTTTTGCTCAATAATATATGAAGTTGATTTTGGGCTTAGATAAACTTGTAGTCCAAGTTCTAATCCCAAACCAAAAAGATTTTCATCACGGACATCAATGCTTGCCTGAGGAAAATTTTCATTATTCAGCTTAAACCCAAATCGGGCAATTCCCGTGTTCTTCTCGGTTAACCTGAAAACAAGAATATTATTCTTATCTTTTCGCTCAAGAGAAACAAGTATATTATCAAAAATATTCAAAGCGCGCAGGTTCGAAAAACCCTCTTCAAGTTTGCTACTCGAAAACACTTCTCCCTCGTTTATTGGAATCTCTCTTCTAATAACATGTAAACTTGTTGAAGTATTTCCGGTGACATCAATTTTATTAATAACTCCGGTGTTCAAGTAAACTCTAAATTCATGCTTATCAAAAATAAATTGAACTGAGTCAATCCCGGCAAGTGAGTATCCCGAATTATGAAAGGTGCTAAGTGCATATCTTAGCTGTTCAACAACTTGCTTGGGAGAATATTTTTTTGATAAAATTGGACTAAGTAATTCCTTAAAATACTTTCTTACTTTTTCATCGAGGGAAATTACATTTACTGATTGAATTACAGGGTTCGGGATAGCTATTAAATCTATCAGCGTTGTATCTGAAGCAGTGCTGACCTCATAATGCACATCAGCATATTCATCTTCCGCATTAAGTTTATCCAAGAATAATATCAACTGACTTTTCTTAATCGAAGTGTTTGAAAAAAAATCTTTGTGAATGGATAATATTTCAGCGGGTACTTTGCCGAATAAAATATTCCGGTAAAATTTATCGTTTTTTTCTAATGCTGCAATGTACTTGTTTTTTAATATCAGACTAAGAGAATCGCATAATTTAATAGAGCTCTTATATCCCTGATTAATTACTGAATCAATATTTGTAAAATCAGTCGATAGTAACCCCGGAAGTTTTGGAGCAAAAACAAAATCAGCTTTTTTAAGTTGCTGATTGTTCATGAGTTGCATTGGAATACTTAATATTTGGTCGGCAACTATCCATGGGAGATGCATCTCATCAGCAGAGTGAAGGTCACTGGTGGTATTAACTGCTATAGTAAAATCAGCCCCCTCCGCTTTACATATTTCAACAGGTATGTTTGCCGTCAGACCGCCATCAACTAAAAGCACTGAATCAATCATAATTGGTGAAAGTAAAAACGAAACGCTTGCACTTGCCCGCAGCGCCTCAGTAACTGAACCTGATTTAATAACCACAGGATTCCCCTTTGCTAAGTCAGTACAAACAGCACGAAAGCGAATGTTAAGGCTATCAAAATTTAATTCCTGCATGAAAGGAGACTGAAAGGAAAGAATGTTTAAGTAGTTCGTTAACTTTTGACCATCATTTATGGATGTCGGTAAAATTGGATTTAGCCCTTTAAGCCGAATCGAAAACACCGCTTTATCCTCGGTGAGTTTTCGTTCATAAAAAAGGTCTCGTCTGTTCACTCTTCCGTTCGAATAAAGCAGGTCATCCCACTTGGTTGCTTTTGCAATCGAATCAAGCTCAGCAGGTGTGTATCCAAGCGCAATCAGTCCGCCTACGATGCTTCCCATGCTGGTACCAACAATTAAATTATATGGGATATTTTTTTCGTATAGAGCTTTCAGAACACCTATTTGGGCCATCACCCTGGCGCCGCCGCCGCTTAATGCTAAGCCAACCGTGGGAAAATCTGCGGGTGTTCTTACTTCTAACCCAAACTGTTTTTGAGTTATTTTGTAATTCTGTTTAATAATAGTTTTTTGGGCGAAGGAATCTGTCCAAAAAACTATTATCAAAAGAGAAAAGATGTAAAAACCAATTAAGTAATTATTTCGCATAAGCGAAACTTTCCTAAACTATTTTTTCTTTGAAGATTTTGAATCTTTCGTTCTTTGCTCTGCCGCTTCCGACATTCTCTCAAAGAACCCTTTTTTATTATTCGCTTTCTTTACCGGGACCAGTTCAATAGGCTTTGAATACTTTTGAATATAGTATTGCTGACCAATTGAAAGCACATTAAACAAGAAATAGTAAAGATTCAATCCTGCAGGAAAACTCATGAATAAAAATGTGAGCATTACCGGCATCATGTAAATCATAGCTTTTTGTGAAGGGTCTTTTGTTGTCATCTTCTGTTGAACAAAAGTTGCAACACCCATCAACAAGGCTAACGCACTGATATCATTAACTCCAAATAATGGAAGCTTAAAACCAAGCGAGAAAATTACATCAGGCTGAGATAAATCTTTTATCCACCAAATAAACGGCTGCTGACGAAGCGCAATCGATGTTTGGAACATTCCCCACAATGCCACGAATATCGGCATCTGAAGCAGCATAGGAAGACACCCGCCCGCCGGGTTTATCCCGTATGTGGAATAAAGTTTCATCGTTTCTTTATTTACTTTTGTAGGGTCATCTTTGAACTTTTCTTTAAGCTCAGCAATTTTTGGTGCAAGCGCCTGCATCTTCTGCATAGAGACCATGCTTTGTTTTGAAAGCGGCTGCAAAAGAAGTTTAACAATTATCGAGAATAATAATATTACAACACCATAGTTCGGGATGAATGAATGAAGGAATGTAAACATCGGGAGGAATACATATTCTGCTATCGGACGGACGATAAAACTTAAACCGAGAAAACTTCCGAAATCCACTGCTTTATCTAAGTGACGATTATACTCTTTTAAGATATCATAATTGATAGGCCCTGTATAAATCAGGAATGATGTAACAAAATTTGAATCTTTTGCTGAGAGTTTGAAGTATCCTTTGTAACTTTCGACAGTTCCTTCGTTTTGTGCAAAATGTTTTGTGTGTCCGCTAAGCTGCGCTGACTGAACCTCATTAACATTATCCGGTGCAATTACATTTGCAAAATATTTGTTCCTGAAACACAACCATTCAACATTATTGCCGAAGTCTTTTGTGATAGAATCTTTTTTAGGAGCATCAACCTTTACTTGTTCATTACCCTGATAAGCACTTGAGTTTGCAAAATTTGCTTCATCTACCGAGTTATGTTCAACAAAATTAATTCCGGAATCCCAGTGAAGTTCGTATGCTTTATCTTCTCTTAGAAGAGGAGTTATGTTGTTAAGCCCTAAAGTTAGGCGGCTGTTATATTTCTTTCCGTAGAAAGTAAAAGTTTTTGTTATCGAACGGTTATCTCTTGTTGCAAAGACATATTTAATGGAGATTGAGTCATCACCCTTTAACTGAATTTGATATCTGCTTTCTGAAGTTTTGAAATCAAGCCCTGCAGTAGAGATATAGTTGCGGTCATTGGTTTCAAACTTGATATCAAGATTACTTTCGGATGCAGCATCAACAATCATCACACCTGTCTGGTAAAGATTTTCAACGCTTTTTGAATCAGGGCTGTACCAGTTCTTATACTGCTTCAGGAACACTCGTCTTATTTTTGCACCTTGACTGGAGATTTCAAACCTTGCAACCTCATTATCAACTGTTATGATTGACTCGGGTACATTGGAAGATTTGAAGAGACTTTTAATACCTATAGTATCAGCAGAAGCCATAACCTCGGCCTTAGCCGCTGCTTTAGTAGCTTCTTCAACTTTTGCTGACTGCTTTGCAGATTCGGCAGCGCGGGCAGCTTCTTCAACCTGTGTAGTCTTGGGTTTGTTATCTTTCTTAGGCTCCGGCCCTTGGTTAAGGAAAAGCCATGCCATAAGAATGATACCAATAAGAACAAAAGCGATTGTAGTTTGTCTATCCATAAAATATTTCCTAATAAAATCTAAATAACAGGGTCATGTCCACCCTTAGAAAAAGGATTGCATCTGAGTATTCTCCAAGTAGCTTTAAAGCCTCCTTTGAAAAATCCATATTTAGAAATAGCTTCTAAAGCATATTCTGAACATGAAGGGTAAAATCTGCAGGAAGGCGGGAACAATGGCGAAATAAACTTTTGATAAAAACGAATGATTAATATAGCCAGGGATCTCATTGAACTTTCTCAATCAGTTTTGAAGTTATTTCATCAACCAAAGGAGAAATATCGTTTAAAAACATTTTGGGTATATATTTTTTATTTAGTCCGACAGGCAAAAACACTAGATTAATGGAAAGATTGTTGTTTGCACAATGTTCGGACAATTTAACTTTGTTGAGTCTGAAAGATTCTTTAATTAGCCGTCGCACACGGTTTCTCCATACAGCGTTGCCGGCTTTTTTTGAAATAGCAACGGCAATTTTAATAATAGACAAACCCTGCTCTGTATCACGACGAACAGTGTAAAGCGCTCTGATTTTAGTGTTGGATGTGGATACCGGAATTCCGCTTTGAAAAACGAGTGAAAATTCCTTCTTTCCGGTTATCCTGTCAATCCGGGAAAGAGAACGCTCTTTCACATTCTAGCGTTCGTCGCTAACAGTAAGTTTGTGGCGACCTCTAGCGCGTCTGCGTGCAAGCACTGCGCGGCCGTTCTTTGTCTTCATTCTCTCACGAAACCCGTGAGTATTCGCGCGTTTTCTCTTATGAGGCTGATATGTACGCTTCATTTAGTTCTCCGATTATATTATAAAAATCTAAATAATTTCAAGTTCATGCGGTGAAAAGACCTAATTAAGGTATAATCCACCAAAGTATTATATTTTAGCTAGGAAATATAAAATAAAAATGTCAGAAATTCAATAAAAAGCTTGAATTATTTTGAGTTTATGGGATTCTGGTCAGTAATCACCCCTAAATATACACATTCCTGCTAAAAGTGCGGTTTTAAGTCCTGTATGGAAATATTTCGCTTATTTAGAAAAATATGTCCTAAACTCTGAATCGCTGACTTTTTCCTCTACCGAGGAGAACCCTGCGGCCTTAGCTTTCATAATTAAAGGCATTGGTGGGAAAGGAGTTATCAGTAGGTATTCTTCATTTTCGGGAAGTTGAGCCAATTCGCCCAATACTTTATCTGCCGGATGAATTCCCTTTGCCAGGTCTTCTCTTGCATCATAAGTCATATATAATGTTTTTGACGCTTTCACTTGTTCATTGTTTTCTAATGTATCGCTCATAATTTTGCTTTCTTCCTTGTTTTCGTATGAGAGAATTCGCTTCTCTCCTTCCAGTTTTCTTAATGATGTTAAATTTTGAGATGCTTCAAGAGTTCCTAAATACTCTCCTGCTTCTCCCCGTAAAGCATAATAATTAATATAAATAAATTGCCCGTGTAAATTTATCCAAAAATCTGCCTTGCTTTCTTTGCCGCTTTTGAAGTCTTCAAGTATCTGCTCGACAATTGCCACACTGTGCGGCGGATGGCAGAACTGAACTTTTCTTCCGATAATCGCCCTGCTTCTTTGAAATATTCTTTCAGGGCCTTCAGTGAAAAATCTTACTGTATCGTCTTTATCAACAAAAGTTAAATCAAGAGGCAGAGTTGAAAATATCGCAAGAAGTTCATTAAGAGCAAAACTTCCTGAGGGTAATGTAATTCTTCCTGAGTTGCTGTCTGAACTTACTGTATTTTCCATTCCTTCCGGCACCCATGCTTCCTTAACTTCGATTATAGCAAAACCGATTTCAGCACTTTGCTGATAGATTTCATACCAGTCAATTTCAGTCAGCGTGTCAATCGAAAGAGGAAGAAGTATATTCTCTTCTTTTGTAATCATATCCTTCACGCCGTTTACCGCAGGAAGAAGGTGTTCATCAACAATTTTGTTTACTGTTTTTATTTCAGCATCATGAGATTCTGAAAGTGCAGCATTAGCTTTCTTTAGCATAACACGAATCTGATCATGCTTACCCCACATCACTGTTGAAGGGCCTGTGATAGAATACTTTTCAAGAAATGGGAAAAGCAAATTTTCTTTACGAACAAAATGTTTTTCAACATCCATGAGTTCGTTGAACAGTGAATGGAGTTTTAATATAACATTCTTTAAGTCCGTTGCTTTAACAGTTTCAAGCGCAGCAATCTGCATCTGCACTTGTTCGATTACCCGTGCAATTGCCAAATTCTCTAACTTAAATATCGATACCGGATGGGACTTATAAAAAACCGCAGTATTAGGAGTTGTCAATCCGCGCAGAGCGTCCGAATGTATATCGCACAACTTAAGCATCTCTTCAAGCGGTATTCCTTCGGCTATCAATTCTTGTTCTGCCACCATCACATCCTCATATGGCACTGATGCCATAGCGGCTTTTATCTCTTCAGTTACAGACTCAATCGAATCAATATCCTGTAATTTTCTCAGGATATTTTTTAACTCATCAACCCTGTGTCTATGATTATTTATTAATTCACTCATAATTTATTCTTTATTAATTATTTTTAAACTATCGCATTCATCGGACAAATATCTGCACATAACAATTTACCCGCAGTCTCTACGCATAGCGAACAAAGCGCGGGAACAATGTAGTAAGTTCTTTTTTTCAACGGGAAACGCTCGGTACCTGCTATTTTATAGGGAGTATTAAATTTGAAAATAGCTTCGTTCGGACACTCGAAAGCGCATGCACCGCAATGAATACAATTTGAATTTATTTGTGGTTTCATAATTTTATTTAATTCTTTCACCTTCATATTCCTAGTCAACATTGGATTGAATAAGAGATGCGGGAGTTGAAGCGGATAGAATCCCATCCAACTCCCGCAATTCTAAGTGTAAATTTCACAAT
>CAIWTC010000463.1 GCA_903915485.1 uncultured Ignavibacteriales bacterium
AAATTAATTTATCCTTCTACAAAATGATTAATTTTTGCTAATTATTAAACAATAATTTAAAATATTTTGATATATTGGATTTTAAATAGAGTGATTAGTGAGGATGTTGATGATTAATGAATCAACATGAAAGTCGAAAAGAAAAATATATGCCGTCTAAATTACAACCTAAAAGAACGATAATTTTTTTGTTATCATTTTTGTCAATAGGGGTTTCGTTATTATTTTATTACTACCTTAATGCAGTTGATGATAAATACTCAAGAATCGTTGCAAGAGAGTCCCAAGTTTTCCAAAAAGTTCAGAGCTTGAGCGAAAACTCATTGAGGGGATATTTATATATTAATAAAATGGTTGGAACCCGTAATGTTGAAGAAAGATCAAGGTTGGCACATGAGCGGGACGGGTACACTCAAAAAAACGATATACTAATAAGTGAATTGTTTGCAATTGTTGATACTTCCGCAGTTGAAAAATCGTCTTTGGAAGAACTAAAATCTACCAGACTCCTTTATCAAAAAAATTATAAATTATTATGGGCTTATCTTAATGTTGGCAGTGATTCGGCTTATATTTTCCTTAATGCTGAATGTGAGCCAAGTTTCCTCAACTATCAGGATAAAGTAACAAGATTTATTGACATCAACAGAAAGAATATGGTTCAGCATTCTGCTTCAATAAGTGATGATGTAAATCAGAAGTCGTTGTTTATGTTAATCTTCGGAATATCTCCGGTCATATTATTTTTGCTATTTATTTTTTCTCTAGGAATCATTTTAATATACTTATTGAAGAAATCCAAGAATTTGGATCTCGCTTAATTTTTTTGCATTACTTAATTAGAACCATATTCTAATTATATTTAAGGCTAATAACATGCTATGAATGAAACTAAATTCATCCATAGTCTTTTCAGGTTTATATGTTTGATAAAATTTTTAGTCTTTTCCCAAAAGACCTCAGACCAAAACTTTTTACTATCCTCCAAAAAGGGTATACAAAGGAAACGTTTACTGCGGATTTAATTTCTGGAATTGTAGTTGGTGTTGTTGCTTTACCTCTTGCGATTGCTTTCGGTATTGCATCGGGAGTTAAACCGGAGCAAGGACTTTATTCTGCGATAATTGCTGGAATTGTTGTTTCAATATTTTCGGGTTCCCGCGCACAAATTTCCGGACCTACAGGTGCTTTCATTGTAATTATATATGGAATAGTTCAACAATATGGTTATGACGGATTAGCCGTTGCAACTATGCTTGCTGGGTTTTTCCTTGTTATTCTTGGGTTTATTAGGTTTGGAGTTCTATTAAAGTTTATCCCATACTCCCTCACTACAGGTTTTACTAGCGGAATTGCAATAATAATATTAAGCAGTCAGGTAAAGGATTTCCTTGGACTGCATGTCGAAAAACTACCTTCAGGGTTTGTTGAGAAGTGGGGCGTGATTCTCAGTAATATATCGACATATAACCTCTCGGCGCTGATGATAGGCGTGGTTTCCATTTTGATTATTATAGTTTGGCAGAGGTTTGATTTCAAGATACCGGGGTCGTTGGTTGCTGTAATATTATCAACGGTTGCTGTTATAGTTTTTGGACTAAAAGTAGATACTATCGGTTCCCTTTTTGGGGAAGTGCCGAACTCTTTGCCAATGCCACATATCCCGCATATCAGTTGGGAAATTTTGACAAAAATGTTTCAACCTGCATTTATAATTGCGATGCTTGCGGCGATTGAGTCTCTGCTTTCAGCAGTAGTTGCAGATGGAATGATGGGGACAAGGCATCGTTCAAATATGGAATTAATTGCACAGGGCATTGGGAATATTGTTTCACCAATATTTCTTGGGATTCCGGTTACAGGGGCAATTGCAAGAACGGCAACCAATATAAAAAATGGAGGAAAAACCCCTATCACAGGAATAGTTCATTCGATAGTTCTTATAATAATTATGTTATTCCTCGCAAAGTATGCTTCACTAATTCCGATGGCGGCACTTTCAGCAATCCTGATTACTGTTGCATACAAGATGGGTGAGTGGAGGTCATTCTTTAAAATATTAAAAGCTCCGCTTAGCGACAGAGCAGTCCTTTTGAATACATTTTTCCTTACCGTCTTCATTGATTTGACAATTGCAATTGAGGTTGGGCTTGTTTTGGCGGCATTATCATTCATGAAAAAAATGTCTGATGTTTCCGAGTCCCGGATTTTAACAGAGTCACTAAGGGCCTCTGATAATATGGAAGATTCAAATTCATTGATGGCAAAAGATATTCCTCAGGGCGTGGAAATATTTGAAGTGTACGGAACTTTATTTTTTGGAGCGGTTGACCAATTTCGCGAAACCATTAGGCAAATGAATAAGCGGGTGAATGTCCTTATTATTGAAATGTCGCAGTTGCTTGTAATTGACGGCAGCGGTGCAAAGGCTTTGGATGATTTATGTGTCCAGCTAAAAAAAGAGAAAACAGTGTTGATTATTTCGGGTATTCACAAGCAACCATTATTCGAATTAACCCGCTCAGGACTTTATGATAGGATAGGGGAGGAGAATATTTTGGGCACCATTGATGAGGCTTTGGAGAAAGCAAGAACAATAGTTTAGTAACAAATGCATTCTCCACAACCTTTTAGAAAGTTGTGAAGAATGCTTGATTTTTGGGAGAATTACTTAGTTCTTTGTTTGATTTATTGCAGGGTAAATAATGTGTTTTGGTTTTACAGGAAAATCTCCGGGGCGCATTACTTCTCTTAAAAAGAAAGCATTATTATCACAAATTGTAAGGTCAACATTCCCTACGAGTCCGTCACTGTCCAAATCAGTCGCGAGACACGCTCCTTCGGTTGTGAAGAACGCATCATTATCAACTAGTGTTAAGTCAACATTACCGATTAGACCTTCTTGGTCAATATCTCCGCTATAAATACAATACTTCGACCCAACTAGAACCATATTCGAACCTAATGCCTGTGAGGCAGAAGTTGTAAAGTCATATGTTAATGAATAATTGTTTACTGTTACGGGAGCAGTGGACCAAGTTTCTATGCTATTCCGATGTTTTATGACTATGAAATATGATTCGCTGTTTGCTAACTTAGTTGGAGTAAATGATACTACTGCCTCTGTGGTTTGTAGAGCGATAACACTGTCTATTATATTATGAGGGTAAGAGTTGTTTGCAAAAAGAACTTGAATAGTATCGGGTTGATAAGTTCCGGTTTCATTCAATGCTTCGATCATTGCTGTAACTGAAGCGGAGAATTGCTTAAATGCAGATTTTTGATCGCAGATAGTAAATGTAGCAAATGAATATATTGATGTTGTAGTAACACCTCTTGGGTTAGATAAAGATACATCAGTAGGTGAACTTATACTACTCCATGAATTACCAGTCGATTGCCAAATCTCTGCTTTATTACTCCCTTTGAAATTCTTCCCATTATCATTTGATGAAAGCCAATTGAAAGTTATAGAGCGCCCCGACGATGGTGCATTGGTGGAGTTGATAATCCACTTACGGTTTATTCCTGTTTCCCCATTAAAATTTATTTGTCCATCTAATCCGGTGATCCGAGTGATTGAAACCGCCCCTAAATCATCTGTTCCAGAGGAGATTATTACTCCAATGTTACCACAAGTTGAAGATGAATTGCCGATTGGGAGAGAGAGAGAAAGAGATCCTAGAATATATGAGGAGTTTGTCTCGCCGGAGAGTTTTGCAGTTGCACCAAGATTTAAGGAAAATTGATTTGTTATTATCATGTTTCCGGCGATAAAGATAAGTGAATCTGTTAAGGAAATAGTATTTTAACTAAAATTTCATCACAGATGCAGTAGCCTTTTCCTGTTAACTTTAGAAGCCCTTTTTCTTTATATAAATATTTTTTGGCAATTAAATCTTCAATCAATTTGGCGGAGTTGATAATTATCTTATTGGCAAACATCGTTTCATATTCATTCAAGTCCAAACCTTTGCTTCTCAATGCCAGCATTACATACTCGTCGTGTGATGATTCTGCGGAAATAGATTCCCGTGATGCGACCGCCGTTGAGTCCTCTGCAACACTTTCCATATATAATCGTAATGACCTGAAGTTGTTCCACCGTTCATTGTTCATAAATGAATGCGCGGATGTTCCGAACCCCAAATAATTATTGTATCTCCAATAATGATTATTGTGTCTGCACTCGTGACCTACTTTGGTGAAGTTCGATACTTCGTAATGATTAAACCCTCTTGATGTCAGAAAATCAATTGTCAGTCCATAAAGTTGGGCGTCATAATCCTCGTCACTAATTGTAACTTTTTTCTCCTTCACAAGTTTATTGAGAATAGTACCGCGTTCGAGGATTAAACTGTATGCGGATATATGGGAAACCGGCAAGTTAATTGCCTGCTCTAAATTTAAGAGCCATTTTTCTTTAGTTTGGTTGGGAAGATTGAAAATAAGGTCGATATTAATATTGGTAAATATTTCCGCTGCTTGTCTGACTGTTGTGATGGCTTCTTTTGAGTTATGAACCCTTGTAAGAAATTTTAAGTCCTCATCGTCAAATGATTGTATACCAATACTGATGCGATTAATCCCAGATGATTTGAAACTCTTGAGTGTTTCAAAGTTTACGGTGCCGGGATTTGTTTCCAGGGTGATTTCAGCATCTGCGGAAATGTTGAAAAATTTATGAAGTGAGTTAATTATTCCTTCAATCAGGCGTGGCGGCATCAGTGATGGGGTTCCACCACCAAAAAATACTGAAGTAAAGTAATGCGAGTTACTAAATAAAGCTGCATAGTGTTTCATCTCAATTTCAAGTGCGGCGGCATACCTATCCATCTCATCGAATTTTGTGATTGAATAAAAGTCACAATAGACGCACTTATGGTCGCAAAAAGGTATATGTATATATAGACCTGATTCTTTCATTCCGAACTAAAGCTTAAATATCTGTTGTTTCATGAATTAGTATTAATTATTTTGAGTCGGCTAAACATTAAAATGATGAATAAATAAATAAAAATTAATAATAAATAGAATACTGAAATTCCTTAAATTTATTTAGATGATAAAGAAATATATTATAAAATGATAGCACAATTCGTAGAAAAAATCGGAAGAACAACAATGAACTTGTTTCAAGAGATTGGACAAGTATCGAGGTTGTTTTTTGGAATTATTAGATATATTCCAAGTATACCGAGAAGCAGAAAGCTGGTTTTGTACCAAATGCAGCACATTGGAGTAAATTCTTTGCCGCTGGTTTTGATAATTTCTACTTTTACGGGTATGGTTTCGGCATGGCAAGCAGCCTATCAACTTAAAGGAATTGCTCCGTTATCGTTTATGGGCGGCTCTACTGCAAGAGCAATCATCACGGAGTTGGGTCCCGTGCTGACAGGAATAGTTATCGCCGGCCGTGTTGGTGCCTCGATAGCTGCAGAGTTGGGCACAATGAAAGTTACGGAACAAATAGATGCTCTGGAAACTATGGCAATCAGTCCTATCCGCTATTTGGCAATGCCCAGGTTCATTGCTGCAGTAATTATGCTGCCACTGATTCTGGTTTTTGCAAATATTATAGCGGTGCTTGGTTCATATGCCGTTTCAAAGTTTTTTCTAGGTGTTTCATATGAAGTATTCTTCTCAAGCGTTAAAAGGTATTTTCTGCTATATGACTTTTTCTATGGGTTGGTAAAGACAATATTCTTTGGTGCAGTCACATCTCTTTTAGGTTGTCATATTGGATTAAGAACAGAAGGCGGTGCAGAGGGAGTGGGGTTATCAACTATACGCTCATTTGTTCTTTCCGCAGCTTTGATACTTATACTTGATTATATGCTCTGGTCTTTAACTTTTTAAATTAAATGATAATTTGGGCCTAACGATTTTTGTTATTAAGCAGGAATTTATCTAATTTATCAAGTTAAATATTTTTTATTAAATAATTTATATTAGTTTAATGCGAGCAATAATACCAGTGGCGGGAATCGGCACACGATTAAGACCACATACTCATACAATTCCAAAAGTTCTGCTGAATGTCGGCGGTAAACCAATCTTGGGACATATAGTTGATAAAGTCAGAGGTGCAGGCGTAAAGAAATTTACATTTGTTCTTGGACACTTAGGTGAACTTGTTAAGGATTATATTTCTGAAAAATATCCAGATATCATCGCGGATTATGTAGAACAGGAGTCAGCAGAGGGTCTTGGACATGCAATCTACACAGCTATCCCTACATTTGATGAACCTGAGTTGCTTATTATTCTTGGCGATACTATAATTGATGTTGACTTGGACGAACTATTCAAACAACAACATTCTTCACTAGGAATTAAGTATGTAGAAGACCCAAGAAGGTTTGGCGTTGCTATTCTAAAGGATGGGTTGATAGAAAAGCTTATCGAGAAACCATCTGAACCGATCTCCCATCTCGCAATTGTTGGACTATATTATATTAAGCATAGCGCTGTTCTCGCACAGTGTTTAAGCAATCTTGTAGAGAAAGATATTCGTACTCGGGGAGAACTCCAACTTACTGATGCACTTCAATTGATGATAGAAAGCGGTGAAAAAATTTCCACTTTCCCAGTGGAGGGTTGGTATGACTGCGGAAAACCTGAAACGCTCCTATCTACTAATAGTTTTTTACTTTCGGTTAGCAGTTTTTCAAATGAGAGAGAATCAGTAATTATCATCCCGCCAGTTTATATTCCAGATAATGTCAAACTTTCAAATTGTGTGGTTGGTCCCGATACTACAATTGGCGAAAATGCTCAGATATCAGATTGTATAATTAGAAATTCTATTATTGGAGATAATTCAATAATTTCAAATTCCCTATTGCAGGATTCTATTATTGGGAGTAACTCAATAATTAGTGGCTCTTTTAAGCAGTTGAATTCAGGTGATTCAACAGAAATTAAGTTTAATTAAAAATCAAACAGGAAAAAAATAATGTCATATTTATTTACATCAGAATCAGTATCAGAAGGTCATCCGGATAAAGTTTGCGATGCCATTTCTGATGGAGTCTTAGACGCTGTTCTTGCACAAGATCCAATGGCAAGAGTTGCATGCGAAACATTTGCGACAACAGGATTGGTTGTTATCGGCGGTGAAATCACACACAAAGAAGGGGTAGTAGTTGATTACTTGAAAGTAGTTCGTGATACCATTCGTAAAATAGGATATACCAAAGCTGAGTATAAATTTGATTCCGAATCATGCGGAATTCTTAACACAATTCACGCACAGTCTGGCGATATCGCTATGGGTGTTGTAAAAAAGAAACCTGAAGAACAAGGTGCCGGCGATCAGGGCATTATGTTTGGATTCGCTTGTGACCAAACTCCCGAACTTATGCCTATGCCGATTGTCTATGCACATAAAATTGTAAAACGCCTTGCAGATATACGCAAAAAAAATCCGAAACTTATGCCTTATTTGCGTCCGGATGCAAAATCACAAGTTACAATTGAATATGATGACAATAATAAACCGGTTAGAGTCGATACTGTAGTTGTTTCAACACAGCATGATGCTAATGTATCACAAGCTAAAATTAAAGCAGATATCATTCAACATGTTGTTAAAGCAGTAATCCCTGCTAAACTTTTAGTCAGAACAAAATATCATGTTAATCCTACCGGAAGATTTGTTATTGGCGGTCCTCACGGCGATAGCGGATTGACGGGAAGAAAAATTATTGTTGATACATACGGCGGATGGGCTCCTCACGGCGGCGGTGCTTTCTCAGGAAAAGATCCGAGCAAAGTTGATAGAAGTGCAACTTATGCTGCCCGTCATATTGCCAAGAACATTGTTAAAGCAGGATTGGCAAAAGAATGTTTAGTACAGTTAGCATATGCTATTGGTGTTGCTCAACCTGTTTCAATTTTTATTGAAACAAGAGGAACAGGAAAAATCAGCGATAAAGCATTGTCAGAAATGGTCGCTAAAGAAGTTGATTTGACTCCTAAAGGAATCATTGAAAGATTGAAATTACGCCGTCCAATTTATCAAAAGACGACTGCGTATGGACATTTCGGAAGAAACGATAAAGACTTTGCATGGGAACATTTTGATTTAGTACCTGTGTTCAAAAAGTATCTAGTAAAAAAGTAAAATTAAAGAAGTAAAAAATGACAAAGAAAAAAACAGTTAAAGCAGTTGAAAAACTGCCGTATAAAGTAGCAGATATCTCCCTTGCCGAATGGGGAAGAAAAGAAATCATTCTTGCTGAATCAGAAATGCCCGGCTTAATGATTCTGCGCCAGCGACTCCGCAAAAGCAAACCGTTAAAAGGTGCGCGTATTGCAGGATGTCTCCATATGACAATTCAAACAGCAGTGCTTATTGAAACACTAGTTGAATTAGGTGCTGAAGTTCAGTGGTCGTCATGCAACATTTTCTCTACTCAAGACCATGCTGCGGCTGCTATTGCTGCGGCAGGAGTTCCTGTTTATGCTTGGAAAGGCGAGACACTTGAAGAAGCTGACTGGTGCATCGAGCAAACATTATTCTTCGGTGAAGAAAACAAACCTCTTAATATGATTCTTGATGATGGCGGCGACTTGACAAATATGGTTTTAGATAAATATCCTAAACTTGTTAAAGGTGTTCGCGGTTTGTCAGAAGAAACCACAACAGGTGTTCACCGCTTATACGAAAGAGTAATAAACGGAACATTACTTATTCCTGCTTTCAATGTTAACGACTCTGTAACAAAGTCTAAGTTTGACAATAAGTACGGATGCCGCGAATCATTAGTTGATGCATTAAGACGCGCAACAGATTTGATGATGGCCGGCAAAGTTGCAGTAGTTGCAGGTTACGGTGATGTCGGTAAAGGTTCATCTGAATCATTAAGACATGCAGGTGTGCGTGTTTTAGTTTCTGAAGTTGATCCTATCTGTGCTTTGCAGGCTTCGATGGAAGCGTATGAAGTTAAGAAACTTATCAATGCTATTCCTGAATGTGACATTGTTGTAACCGCTACAGGTAATACTGATATCGTAACAGCAGAACATTTTATGGCAATGAAGCATAATACAGTTGTTTGCAACATTGGACACTTTGACAATGAAATTGACATGGCTTGGTTAAATAAAAATTACGGTCATACAAAAGAAGTTATTAAACCTCAGGTTGATAAATACACAATTGACGGAAAAGATATTATCGTATTAGCTGAAGGAAGATTAGTAAATCTCGGCTGTGCAATGGGTCATCCTTCATTTGTTATGTCAAACTCTTTCACCAACCAAGTATTGGCTCAGTTGGAACTTTGGAAAAATTCTGAAAAATATGAAAACAAAGTTTACACACTGCCTAAACATCTTGATGAAGAAGTTGCGCGTTTACACTTAGGTAAGCTTAATGTTGAACTTGATGTTCTAACAAAGAAACAAGCTAAGTATATCGGCGTGCCTGTTAAGGGACCATTCAAACCGGAATATTATAGATATTGACCTCATCCCCTGACCCCTTCTCCTTTTTAAGGAGAAGGGGTTATAGATGGTTGGATATATTACGAGAGCTCTGCGATTGCAGGGCTTTTTTTATGTTGTTGTAAAAAGTGTTTTATAGTAGAACACGGTATATTTAATTAATTCAAAATATTTTAAGCATCACGAATGATGATGCTTTCTTCTGCGATTATTTTCTTGTTGCGTAAGTAAATAGTTTTTAACTTCATTTCGGGTTGGATAATTATTTCACCAATTAATTTAGAAGAGCTTAATGAAAAAAAATGAATTAGTACGCGGACTCGGATTGAATGCCGCAACCATGCTTGTTGCAGGTTCAATGATAGGAACGGGGGTATTCCTTAAGCCCGCATTAATGGCTGACCAATTAAAATCACCTGAGTTACTAATCCTTGTATGGATTGCAGCAGGACTGATAACTTTTATTGGTGCATTGGTTAACGCCGAAATCGCCGGAATGATTGACGCAACGGGCGGTCAGTATATTTATTTTAAAGAAATGTACGGCGACTTTATTTCATATTTGTACGGATGGGCTATACTTGCAGTCATTCAAACTGGAAGTCAAGCGGCGATTGCATATGGGTTTGCAAAATACTGTAACTATTTTTTCAATCTTCCTGATGCGCCGCAACTTCTACAAAACATTTCTCTTCCGCTTCCTTTAATAGGGGATATAAAACCCTTCGCTGAATTTGGGACAAAATCAATTGCAATTTTGGCAATAGTTCTTCTCACAGGAGTTAATTATGTTGGTGTAGTATTTGGAGGCGCTGTTCAGACAGTTGTCACTTGGATAAAGATTGCGTCGATTGTAATTCTTTCATTTTTGCTTCTGACTATGGGGAATGGTTCTATCCATAATATCTCAACAGGGTTCGCACATATTGGGAAAGGTATTAATATTATCTCTGCAATAGGGCTTGCACTCTCGGGTGCGTTTTGGGCTTATGACGGATGGAATAACGGAACTTTTGTAGCGGGTGAAGTTAAGAACCCACAACGCAATGTTCCGTTGTCGCTTTTGTTCGGGACAGGTATAGTTATGTTTGTTTATGTGCTTGTCAACATTGCCTATCTATATATATTCCCAGTTGAGCAGATGAAAGATTTACCTTTGGTTGCAGCATCTGCATCGCAAAAAATATTCGGTGCCTCCGGCGCTACGATTAT
>CAIWTC010000464.1 GCA_903915485.1 uncultured Ignavibacteriales bacterium
AAATAAAACCCCTGCCCATTTAAAATTGGGCAGGGATATTCACTAAATGTAATATTTATTTAGTCCGTGTTTCTATCTTGAGTGACTCAATTTTAACATCTTTAATTGGTTTATCATTTCCTCTGCTGGTAGGTACTTTACCAATCGCCGAAACAACTTCCATGCCTTTGATAACCTGACCAAAGATTGTATGTCTCATATTCAAATGTGGTGTAGGAACTAATGTGATGAAGAATTGACTTCCGTTTGTATTAGGGCCAGCGTTAGCCATTGAAAGAATTCCAGGTTTGTCGTGTTTCAATGTTGCGTCAAATTCATCTGCAAATGGTTTTCCCCAAATGCTCTTTCCTCCGGTGCCATTTCCTGATGGGTCACCACCTTGTATCATAAATCCATCAATTACACGGTGGAATAATATACCTTTGTAATAATCTTTTTTTGCAAGTCCGACAAAATTTTCTACAGTTTTCGGTGCTTGTTTTTCAAACAATTCTAGTTCGATTGTACCCATAGTCGTTTTCATGACCGCTACTAACATGGTTTTCTTTGCTCCTTTTGATTCAGTTTTTTTTGTTTCCTTTTTCCCTTGTCCATTTATTTGGGAAAAAGAAATTGCTATCATCAAACAAAATAATGATAAGAATACAGTTTTCATTTTTTTACCTTTACTATGCTTTAATAAATTGATAATTTAATAAAATCAGGATTACCACTCCAAGGATTACTCTATAAATAATAAATAATATCGTGGAGTTTTTCTTTAAGTATTTCAGCAGAAAATCAATAGCGAAATATCCGCTGACAGCTGCTATAATTGTCGAAACTATCATGTTCACCATCAAATCGTGATTCATGAATTTCATACTTTCTTTAAGTTCAAGAACACCGCTAGCTAATACTGCAGGAATGCTCAGCAAGAAAGAAAATCTTGCAGCAGACTCTCTTTTAAGTCCACAGAACAATCCACCTGTCAATGTAGTACCAGAGCGGGATGCTCCCGGAAACAGAGCAAAGCACTGAGCCACTCCAATGATAACAGCATCTTTAATTGTCATATCCTTAATATCTTTTTTGAACTTTGCAGTTCGTTCGGCTATAAGCAATATAATAGCAAGCACTATCAAACTGATTGAAATCACGAATAAGTTTTTAGTTATGTTGCCTTCTATTACCTTTTTCAAAGCAAGACCAATTGTTACAATTGGAACTGTACCTGCTATAATCATCCAACCAAGTTTTGATTCAATTGACTGGAGAGAATATTTTTTCCTTTGAATAAGTGATTCCGAAACAAATGATTTTGTTATAGACACCAAGTCGCTAAAGAAATATACCAAAATCGCTGCTAGTGTTCCTAACTGAATTACCGCAATGTATGCAGTCCACTGTTCGGGATGACTTTCATTAATAAGATTCAAAAATCTTCCTGTCAGCGTAAGGTGACCCGTACTGCTTATTGGAAGAAATTCTGACGCACCCTGTACCAAGCCTAATATTATCGATTCAAATATATTCACATCTTTTCCTTATATAATTATAGAATAAACAAAACCTATCCGCAAACCCACATAAAAGTTTGAGAACTTAATTCCTTGCGCTTGCCCATCTCTAAGTTGACCACTGCTGCCTGAAGGAGCCCCTAAAAGATTAAATCCAATGTCCCCTCCTATATAAGCATATGCTGATTCAGCAACCGCTGTTGCACCATCCGCTCGAAACAGAAAACCAACTCCTGTACCGGAATACTTATTCTCTACAACAAACCCCGCAGGTTTTTCGTTCACACTTATCAACCTAGGACCAACTCCGATACCATACTTAAACTTATATCCCGTTCCTTTTGCAAATTTATAAACCATTACAGTTGGTTGAATAACTGAATAGGATAATTGATAACCATTATCAAAATTAAATGAACTTGTTTCAAGTCCTAAATCTAATCCGACCTGATAATTTTTAAGTTCAAAGCCTCCCTCTGCGCTGAATACTGCGCTTGAATTAAAACTCGCGATTTGCTGCCCACTCGCATAATTCGTATTCAAATAATCACGCAGTGAAGGTATTGCGGAATAGTTTATACCCATATCCACTTTAATATCCATTTGAGAATACCCAACTTGTGACAATAGCATTAATAAACAAATTACTAGCGGCTTCATATTTCCTCTTCCGCCTCGCTAAACATTTTGGTTAACTTTAATCCACCGTATTTCTTACGAAAAGCGATAAGATAACCAGCAGCAATAAGTATATTAAAGAAATATCCGATACCATGCGTAACCAAAGCGTAAGATATACCATACGAGTTGCTCAGATTATACATATCATGAAGTACGCTTTTTGTGATCGTATGATAAGAACCCAAACCACCGGGAGTTGGAATCATAACTCCAATCGCGCTGATACTCATCGTAACCCATGCAACGCCGTAGTTAACGACAAATTCTGAAGGAATTCCTAACATATAAAAACCAATCAATGTACTTAATGCATAGTTAAGCATGATAAGAACACCCAACACGACTGAAATTGCGAAATCTTGGAAGGTGGAAAAACACTTAAATCCTGAAACAAGTTTTGATAAAAGAGCTTCAATTTTTGAAGCGAACTTTGGAGATAATTTTTCTAAAATACGACTCAATTTAGGTACAATATATTGTTCTTTTTTAATCAGAAGCAATAAAAATATTACAAGCACAGCAACACCAATAGCACCAATCAATACGGAAAGTTTTAGCCACCCAAACTTGCTATCCAAATTAGCAGCATAAATATAGCCGCTAATCACAACCGCAAGCCCAAAGAAAATAGTATCCATAATTCTTTCAACAACTATAGAACCCAACACTGAGATTCTCGAGATTCCCTCAAATTGCCCCAGGAAAACCGCCCTTGAAACTTCTCCGAATCGCGGAACTATATTGTTAATTCCGTAGCCAATCATAACAGAGGCGAATGTATGAGATACAGTGATATCCTTTTTAATAGACTTTAGCATTAATTTCCACCTTAACGCCCTCAACCAATGTGAGAACATTGTAGAAACTAAAAGCACTACGAACCAAAACAACGAAATGTTCTTTAGTGAATTCAGCAACTCATTATAGTTGACTCCTCTAAATGCAAAGAATAGAAAAACGACCGCTAGTCCAACTGAAAAAGCAATCCCGAAGTATTCTTTTACAAGTTTATTCTTACCTGAGGTCAACTACTTTTATTCCGTCTTTTATTGTAAAGGTAAACATAGAACTATCAATAGCAGAATTAATTTTAACACCTGAGAGAACAATCGTCATACTGTTGTCTGAAAGGTCTGTGATTTGAACTTCATTTATAGATTTTGCATCAGCACAAAATAGTTTTGCCTGTTTGAACCCGAGTTTTTTATTTAGAGGCTTTAGAACTACAACTTTATTTTTATCCTTAGTTTCCAAGGATATATCGCAACTGGTTGGATAAGTTGAAATCATTTTGGGAATCGAAAATAAAGATGCATCCTTTTCTTTATAATTACTTATGATGACTTTATTCTCTCGCTTATTATAATTCCACACTGTTTTGCCGTCTGTGATTATATTCATCTGCGCAAGCTCTATGCGCATGCTATTCTGTTTCTTAAAATAAAATTTCCCCGAAGCACCTTGTCCATTTGCTGAACTCTGAGTAAAACTCGCGGACAGCGTTTCGTATGAATCAAAATTAGATTGAAGAGACTTTACAAAACCTTGAGCATCCTGACCTTTTGTATAAGGACAAAACAACAATGCTATAATAACATATAGCGCAAGAGCGCTACGCTTCGTAGTTTTCATTATTATCTAATTCCTCTCATTTTTGTTTCGAGTTCTTCTTCATTTTTGATTTTCACTTCGCGGCCTTTGCTTCCGTCATTAGGCCCAACGATATCATTCTCTTCCAATTGGTCAACTATGCGTGCTGCTCTCGCATAACCAAGTTTCAACCGCCTCTGAAGCAGTGAAACGGAGCCCTGCTGATTCTGAACTATAACTCTTGCAGCATCCTCAAATAGCGGATCTAATGTATCACCATAATTCTTGCCTTCAGTCTGTTTCTTCTCTCTGATTGAAGGAAGGAAGTAAGGCTTAGAATATCCGCTCTGCTTCCCGATGGTATCAGTCAACTTCTCAACTTCTTCAACACTGATAAATGCATTCTGTAGTCTGGTTGGCTTCGGCGTTCCGGGAGGAAGATAAAGCATATCGCCTCTTCCCAATAATTGTTCCGCACCGTTCATGTCAAGAATTGTTCGTGAATCAACCTTAGTCGCCACCTGGTATGCAATACGAGCATTAAAGTTAGCCTTAATCATTCCTGTAATAACATCTACAGAAGGTCTTTGTGTAGCAACTATCAAATGTATTCCCACTGCTCTTGCCAACTGCGCAATTCGTGCGATAGGCTCCTCAACCTCACGACCGCTGGTCATCATTAAATCTGCCAACTCATCAATGACTACAACAATATACGGCAGGAAATGATGCTTAATATCTTTAGAGCTTTTGAATTTGAAATTTGGGTCAGAAACCTTAGCATTATACTCAACGATTCCCTTTACACCTGCGTTTGCTAATTTATCATATCGCTGATCCATCTCTATCTCAAGTGACTTGAGTAGTATTTTTGCACTACCCGGGTCTGTAACAATATCCTGTTTTAAGTCTGGACATACTGCCAAATAATGATAGCGCAATTTCTGATAAAAGGATAATTCTATTTTCTTAGGATCGATGATTGCAAACTTCAACTCAGATGGCTTTTTGGCAAAAAGCAGACTTGCGATTATCATGTTTATACCAACACTTTTTCCGGAACCTGTTGAACCGGCAACAAGAAGATGCGGTATCTTTGCTAGGTCGCCGATATACACTTCACCTGTAATAGTTTTACCAAGACTTAATGGCAATTCCGCATTAGCGTTACCTATCTTAAATTTACCGAATTTATCTTTCAAACTTTCAGCGTAACTGAGTACTGAATAGGCAGACACTACTTGTGGTTTAGCATTTGGTATTTCAACACCTATAGCACTCTTCCCGGGTATGGGTGCAATGATTCGGATTCCGCGTGCAGCAAGCGCCATGGCAATATCATTTTCCAAGCTTACTATTTTACTTATCTTCACACCGGGTGCGGGAGTTATCTCATACATAGTAACTACCGGTCCCGGGAACACTTCTATGTTCTCAATCGCAATATCGAATAAGCTAAGCTTTTCTTTCAACTGCCGGGCGTACGCCTTTAACTCTAAATCATTTATCTCAACATCTTCTTCGACAGTTTTTTCCAGGATACTATC
>CAIWTC010000465.1 GCA_903915485.1 uncultured Ignavibacteriales bacterium
TCGTTTTGGGATATTAATAAGTTTTTAACAATAACAACCGGCTATAATGTCAGGTATTCATGGACAAATGATTTCAGAGTTCCTGAGTTGGGCCGTGCTATTGGTTTCCAAAATAAGGCAAGTGTTGGGTTGACATTTAAATTGAAGGGTTTACTAGATCCTTTGTTTGTGGAAACTCCAGATGCACCGGAACCCGCTTCACAGCCTGCGCCTATTATAAGAAGACCAGCTGTTGAAACTCCCGTCACCGCAAAGAGCGGGGGAGCAGGGTTAGATACCAGCAAGGCATCGCTTAACAAAGACATTGTTGCTAAAGGTGACACTTCTAAAGTGTTGGCTGATACTGTTGCCAAAAAATCGAAAATGCAAATATTGAAAACATCTCTTACTTATTTGAAGTATGTAGGGAAGTTGATATTTGCAGACTATGAAAGTGTGCAAGTAAATTTTGGTAATGAAAATACATTCTCGTCATCAGGAATTAAAGGTAACGGCAGCGGTCTAAAGAATTTTTGGAATATAAAATATAATGAGTCAGAAGGGCCGACAAGAGCATACATGTTAGGCTTAAGTCGTGATGCAGGAGCAAGGGCACCAAAAGGAAATTTATCGGATAATTATTCTGAGCGGAATTCAGTTGACTGGAGAACTTCGAAACCATTGTGGGAAGGTGCCCGTGTGGACTTGAACTGGAAACTTGGATGGTCGATGAATAAATCAACTACGCTTTCAACTGATAGTCTTAGTCGGGTTAGTATTACAAATGTTACATCCACAGGTTCGATGAACCGTTCGTTTTTAACTTTGCCTCCGGTGTTTATTTTCTCTTTCCTTAAGAGTGGAATTAAACAGGTTAACGAGTTATATCAGAGTGGCTCACAAGACCAGCAGGGGCTCTCTGACGCATTCCAGCAAGGCTTTGAAACACTTCCATGGCTTGGAAAGTTAGGCTTCTTGAAGGCTGTCTCGAAGTATATACCCCGTCCAAATTGGCGTTTCACTTGGGAAGGTCTTGAGCGGATTCCATTGTTTAAGAGTTTTGCAAAACGAGTATCGGTTGACCATTCGTATTCTTCGGATTATGTAGAGGGTTGGAAACTTAGTCCAGACGGAAAGAAAGAAGTTCAGTCACAGAAAATATCAATGGGATTTCAGCCACTGCTTGGACTTAATGTAACTTTCTTGGATTTGTGGAGCGGTAACTTTACAGGAAATGTTAAGTATTCAACGAGAAGCGGATTTGACCTTGGAGTTACTACCAAAAATATTACTGAGGATTTTTCAAAGGAAGTCGGTGTATCACTCAACTATGCAAAGAGCGGATTCGAAGTTCCTCTTTTTGGTATATCGTTGAAGAATGATATTGAGTTTTCGTTTTCATTCTCAACGACTAAGACTTCGACAATTATGTACGACATGGCTGCATTCAAAGATGGGGGAGTGCCGCAGAATGGTACTACGAGGACTTCATTTGAACCAAGAATTAAGTATGTAATCAGTTCAAGAGTAACATTGGCAATCTATTACAAGCGCTCCAGCACACAGCCTGAGGGCGCTGCACGCATATCACCTGTAACATCTAATGAGGCTGGGTTGGATGTTAGTATTGCTATACAGTAAGGTTAGTTAAGCTTTTTAAATATAATTAGCTTGAATTAAATTTAAGATTAGCTTGATATCTCCCCTTATTTAAGATTTGTTTTAAGTCTGAGTCCCAAAATTCTGAGGAACACCGGATCAAAGCCCATATTATTAAATTCTTATAAACACCAAAATATATTAGCACTCCGTAAAATTATTATGCGTTGCTTTATTACAATTGATCTAGTAGTAAAGAGGGACTCTTCATGTGCTAGTTGTTCTATACAAGATATTGGCTTTCAGGGCGAAACATATTTTTACAAGATAAAAAAAGGCTTCATTTCTGAAGCCTTAAGAGCGGAGGAACCGGGATTCCTCACAGAGTCCTGCGGAGAACCCGGGCTAGAGTTTTGCAA
>CAIWTC010000466.1 GCA_903915485.1 uncultured Ignavibacteriales bacterium
AGGATTTTACTAAATCAAAAAACGAAGCCCCCCCATCGTTATATTCGCCTATGTTAACTCCGGTCAGAACAATTTCCTTATATCCGCTTTCCAATAATTCCTTTAAGTTTTTAACCGCATTCTCCAATGTAGTACTCCTGCTTTTCCCACGGGCAAATGGAATTGTGCAATAGGTGCAAGGGTAATCGCATCCGTCCTGAATTTTTAAGAATGCTCTTGTCCTGGAATCATCATCAGAGGATGATGCAATCTGGAATTCTAATTTATCGTTTTCCAAATCAGAGACATAAACGCAAGCATTTATGTTCTTATCAAAGTTCTCTATTAAATCAAATAACTTAAATTTTTCATTAGCGCCAAGAACAATATCAACACCGGGTATCTTTACTATTTCTTCGGGGCGCAACTGTGCATAGCATCCTGTAACCGCAATAAATGCGGAAGGATTCTGCTTAAGGAGTTTACGAACAATATGCCGGCAATCCTTCTCTGCACTAGCAGTGACTGTGCAGGTATTTATAACATACACATCTGCCCTATCCTCAAAGTTCACAATTTCAAATCCTCTCTCAGTGAAAGACTTTCCGATAGTGGAAGTTTCAGAATAATTCAGTTTGCATCCTATTGTATAAAACGCAGCAGATTTATGGTTTTCGTTCAAAAATATCCTATAATTAAAAAAGCGAAGCGATAAGAATTAACTTCTAACCGCTCCGCTATTAAGTGTTTTAGTTATTACTTATTCTTTTACTTCAGTTTCAGAAGCAGGAGTTTCAGTAACTTCTTCAGCCGGTGATTCTTCGACTACTTCTTCTTTAACCGGTGCAGGTGCATGTGACTTTGCCACAGGAACATCGGTTTCAAAAGTTGGGAAGTCTGTAGGATCAGCTGCAGATGGTTCAGCATTCTTAATGTCAGAAACTGAGACGCGTTCAAGCTTATGTTTTGCAATATAATCTTCAATCACATCTTCAGTTTGGTTTTTCAACCAATGCAATGAACTTAAAACGATTTTCTTGCTTTCCTTATCGAATTCTAAAACTTTCATATCAAGTTCAGAATCAACCGGGAAATGAATTGCAAGATTCTTAATTCTTGAAGGTGAAAGCTGTGTTGCAGGAACAAATCCGTCAACTCTTTCAGGTAATTCAACAATTAAGCCTTTTTCAATAATACGAACTACTTTACCGTGAGCTTCAATTCCGGAAGCATATACGGATTCAAATTTATCCCAAGGATTATCATAAACTTGTTTATGTCCTAATGAGATTTTTCTTTGGTCCATATCAACAGAAAGTACGATAACATTCATGCGCTCGCCTTTTTTAATAACTTCTCCAGGGTGGCGAATTTTCTTGGTCCATGAAAGATCAGAAATGTGTACCAATCCATCAATTCCAGGTTCCAATTCAACGAACACACCAAAGTTGGTTAAGTTTCTTGCGATACCTTCGTGTTTAGAATCAACAGGATATTTCTGCATAAGTTCTTGCCATGGATCAGGCTCTAACTGCTTCATACCGAGTGATATTTTCTTGTCATCTTTATCCAAGTGAAGAACTACTGCTTCAATTATCTGTCCCATTGAAACCATCTGTGAAGGATGTTTGATGTGCTGAGTCCAGCTCATTTCTGAGTTATGAATCAAGCCTTCAATGCCTTTTTCGATTTCAATAAATGCACCGTAGTCAGTAAGTGAAACAACTCTACCGGAAACTTTGTCTCCAATTTTGAGTTTGTCTTCAACATTTTCCCAGGGGTGCGGGAGTAATTTTTTAAGACTGAGAGAAATTCTTCTCTTTTCTTCGTCGAAGTCTGTAACTACGACATTGATAATCTGGTCAAGTTTAACAACTTCACTAGGATGATTAATTCTACCCCAGCTTAAGTCTGTAATGTGAATCAAACCATCAACACCGCCAAGGTCAACGAATACGCCGAAATCAGTAACTGCTTTTACGACGCCTTCAAGAATCTGACCTTTTTCAAGTTTCTCAAGAATTGCTTTTCTTTGATCAGCAAATTCTTCTTCGACAAGAATTTTATGCGATACAACAACATTTTCAGTTGCTTCATTAACTTTAACTACGCGGAAATCCATTTCTCTCATGACAAGTGCATCAAAGTCACGGATTGGGCGAACATCAATTTGTGAACCAGGTAAGAATGCTTCCATTCCAATTAAATCCACAACCATTCCACCTTTAATTCTTCTCATAATTTTACCACTGATTGTAGTGTTATTTTTATGAGCGCTAAGAACTCTTTCCCATATACGCAGGAAGTCAGCGCGTTGTTTGCTGAGCACTAAATTACCATCATGGTCTTCCATACTCTCAAGAACAACTTCAATCTCTTGACCAATTTTAATTTCACTTAAATTGGAAAATTGATCTTTATGAATTGCGCCTTCTGATTTGAATCCAACATCTACGATGACAGTGTCATCTAAAATGCGTACGATTCTTCCTCTAACGATTTCACCGGTAGCCTGATTAGGGAATGATTCATTGTACAAGCGTGATAACGCTGCAAATTCTTCAGGTGAATATTCATCATCTCCAAAAAACTTCTTCGATTTTTCGAAGTCTTCTTCAAATGATATTTGCTTTTTGATATTCTCTTCGGACATTATACCTCCGATATAATTATTTGTTCTTTGAGCCTTTACGCCATCTTAAAGGGAAAGAACATAATTTAGGTTGAACATATTTATCTTTCGATGGCAATTTTAATTAAACTTATTATTAAGTAAATCTCTAATTTCTTCCATAGCCCATTTTGGTGTAGATGTTGCTCCTGTAATTCCTACAGAGTTGCAACCATCAAACCATCCCCAATCAATTTCATCTTTGTTTTCTATAAAGTATGATTTTTCATTTTCTTCTTTAACAATAGAATACAGAACTTTTCCATTACTGCTTTTTCTGCCTGAAGAAAATATTATCACATCCAGATTTTTGCCAAATTCTCTTAACTTCTTTTCTCTTCCGGAAACCTGACCGCAAATTGTATCTTTAGCTAAAAATTCAGTTGCAGTTTCCTCTACAGTTCCAACT
Source organism: uncultured Ignavibacteriales bacterium (assembly GCA_903915485.1). Classification (GTDB taxonomy): domain Bacteria; phylum Bacteroidota; class Ignavibacteria; order Ignavibacteriales; family Ignavibacteriaceae; genus CAIYTF01. The sequence continues at coordinate 3,060 of CAIWTC010000466.1, forward strand.
TCAAACTCTTTAATTCTGCCCCTAAGTGTTTCTGCGATTTGATAAAAAGTAGGCCTATCCATTGTTGTCTGCGAAAACAAAACAGTCTTCTTTTCAAATTTCACTTTCTCAAGTGCTTCCTGAACGCTCAGAATAACGATTGCAGTTCCTCCGGTTACACCATTTAGTCCTACAACTTCGGCGTGATCTTTTTTACCGAAAATTACAATTTGAAATTCTTTCTCAACGAATTTTCGAATCCGTTCCTGAACTTTAGTGACTACAGGACAAGTAGCATCTACTAATTCAATTTTATATTTCAGAGCCTCGCTATAAGTACTCGGTGGTTCTCCATGTGCTCTGATTAAGACTTTGCTTCTCTCAGGTAGTATTGGAAAATCTGTCACTGCAATTATTTTAAGTCCTAAATTTGAGAGCCTGTCAACTTCTGACTTATTATGAATTATATCTCCAAGAGAG
>CAIWTC010000467.1 GCA_903915485.1 uncultured Ignavibacteriales bacterium
AGTTCAAATCCGGCGTGGTCTCCGCCAATAATAATGTTCATGTCTCTTTCCGTTTCGTATTAAATATTATCTTCCAAACTGTTGAAGGTGGTGCTCAATGTGCGTGTAAGCTAATCTGCCCCATTCCTGTTTGCTCATTGCTCCAAAAGCGGGGTGTACGATTAAAGTATTATCCGGGTATTTCGATGAAAATTTTGATACTAAATCTAATAGTTCACTTCTATCTAATAGAAACTCTTTAGGAGGTGTTCCACCCCCACCTTGTTTAAGTTCGGGAACAGTTTTAACTTTCCCCTTCGGGGCTTTGATTACTCCCCACAAAATCAAATTTTTCATTATTTTAGTCAGAAAGAAGTTACCGACAAACTTTGTTTTTTTGATTCCGAGTCCCATTTTGAGAGCGTCCGATAAATGGCAAATCATTTGATTAACATTCATCTTGCCCCAAAGACCCGCATCTGAAGTTTCGAGTGAATTAATGCGACTCTGCATTTCTTCATTTACTGATTTATCGAGGATTGTTTTCATAATTTAGAATTTATTGTTTTAAAAAGTATTTATTGAAAAATTACTAACAAATATTGATGATTAACTATGGTAGTAAATTATCAAAACTGTCACGAGCAAATACAGCATTGTCGTAATAATCATCGGTCTATCGGTAAGCATAACCTCTGTAGTATTTTCGCCTTGGTTTTGCTTGTGAACAAGATACATATAGCGGAAAATACCGAATACAACAAACGGAGTTGTATAAATTAAGTTAGCGGTACGAAATGCTGCGATAGTTCTATCCGCCATTGTATAAAGTGCATAACAAATGATTACGGCCGAAGATGAAACAGCCGCAAGCTGGTCAGTAAAATTAATGGAATAACTTTCCAAAACTTTGCGTGTAACGGGTTTTGAATTAGTTTCATCAGAATGACTTAATTCTGACCTTCTCTTCATAATCGCAAGGAACAAAGAAAGAAACATAGTTGTTAAAAGCAGCCAACTGGAAATCTCTACATCAATTGCAAACGCGCCTGCAATAACTCTTAGCATAAAGCCGCCTGCAATACAGAATAAATCAAGCAAAACTACATTCTTTGCGTAGAGCGAATAAAAGACATTCAGTGCGAAATACCCACCGCTGATGGCAACAAACTTAAACCCAAGTCCAACAGAAAGGGGGGTGTTTGCAATGAGCAAGAGTACAGCAGTGGCAACGGCAGAGTTGATTGATATTGTGCCTGCTGCAAGTGGACGAAACTTTTTTTGCGGATGATTTCTGTCTGAGTCTCTATCTATAATGTCATTAATAATATATACAATTGAGGAGAGGAAACTGAATGCAAAAAACGCTATAACTATTCTTGATGAATAACTCACATCAAAAATATGCTTGGAAAAAACAAGCGGAACAAAAAGGAAAACATTTTTGATCCAATGCTTAATGCGGATTAGCTTAAAGTACTCCATCAACTTCATATTAAAAGGCTAACTTGAATAGTGATAAAATTCCCTGCTTCCAAGGAACGCGGTGTGAAACTCCGGATGAGTTTTCAAACTTGTGGAGATTCTCTTTGTACCAACGGAAGTTTCTTAGAAGAGCATCCTTGTTGGAGTATTGAGGTTTATACCCAAGAATTTTTTCAGCTTTTTCAATTGATACGAACGAATCTTTCGACGCAGTTTCATACACCCACTTGTATAGCGGTGAAAGTTTTAATGCTTCCAGTAATCTTAAAATATTTATGACGAGCATTTCGGGGGTAGAACTGATTTTCTTACCAAAACCCGCATCATCGAGCACTGTCTGATAATCTTCTTTCATTGTTGTGAATTCTTTTGCGCCTATGTTGAATGTATCATTGACAATGTTTTCATCAAGAGTACTAGTTAGATAAATTGCCTGGCACAAATCTTCAACATCAAGAAACTGATAGCGGTTATTGCCTTTGCCGATTATAGGAAAGCCGTGTCCGTCCTTTGCCCAATCGTACAATAAGTGAAATACGCCAAGTCTTTCTGGACCAATAAATGATTTCGGACGGATAATTGGAATAATCATTCCGTCTTTGCGGAATTTTAAGCATTCTTCTTCAGCAAGAATTTTAGCTTCGCCGTACGGACCAACGCCTTGAAGTTTATCGGTTTCGAATAGGGGGTGATGGTCGGGGATTCCGTACACAGCCGTTGAGGAAATTTGAATTACTCTTTTTACGCTATTAATTTTTGCGGCTTCCAAAACATTATGTGTGCCGTCGATATCAGTTGTGTAAATATCTTCTTTAGAATATAAAGGAAGTGCTGCGGCAGAATGAACGACGATGTCAATTCCCGCGCAGGATTTTATTAACAGCTCTTTATTACGGATGTCGCCTGTAATTATTTCAACCTGATTCATGCAATCTTCATAATCGAAAGGTGCGATGTCATAAGAAACGACAGTGTGGTTCCTTTTGAGCAGGTATCTTACAAGGTTAATCCCGAGAAAACCGGCCCCGCCGGTTATCAAGAATTTCATTTACAATTCTCCATTAAATTCTATTTTATATTCTCTTAAATATACGGAGAAAATATTATCCTCCGAACAAATATGCATTCACTCATTTCTGTGGATTTATCTTCAACAAGTATGAAGTATACGGCGGGTCATAGCGTGAATCATGCTTTACTTTTGCTGAATCTAATTTTACTATATTGGGATATTTCCCAAGCAAAGAATCTATGGACATTCTGCTTTCTCGCAATACGCTTTCGCATGTGTACTTGTCCCAAACAAGAAATCCGGAATTGGCGGTTTTAAGCGTGTCATCGGTGAAATCCGAAATGATGAATTTATTTTCGATTGGAACATTCAGTGTAAAGCGCCCTACCCATGAATTAGAAAATATTCTTGCATTTGCGTCTAAAGTGTGAGCTTTTTCCACCATGGCAATGATAGTCTTTTCGTAGTTACTGAAACAGTGAGGCTTTACTCCGACAAATACATTTAGGGTTATTAAGATAGTTATTACTGAAACAAAAATAACTGACTTGTACGACTTTGCCTCGCTACCGCCTGCATATTTATCGTGAAGATAATTGAACCCAAGCAGTGCACCTAATGCAAAAAATCCTGAGTTGGCAGTCATATAGCGTAAGTCGCCAATTGCGGGGGAGATGTGTGAGTACTTCCATCCAGAGACCATATAGAATATATAATTGTATATAAACAAAAATGAAATCAGGTTACGGAATTTTACATCGCGTACAGTTTTAACTTTTGAGATTCCGATAATCAATAAAATTGTTATAATAACTCCGAACATGATTGGAGTGTTGATATAGTAATGATACCACTCTGAGCCCTCGA
>CAIWTC010000468.1 GCA_903915485.1 uncultured Ignavibacteriales bacterium
CGAGGAGGTTAGGTCGTTTCAATCAACTGTTGATATACTTGACAAGGGAGGTAAGTTGAATGGTATCTTAATTCAATTCCCATATTCATTCAGGAAAACAGCGGAGAATGTTCAATTGATTAATAAAATATCAACTGATATTTATTCGCCCAATTATTATCTCGAGTTGCGCCATAAATCCTGGAATGACAAAGACTTAGTCTCTGAATTCAGGAGAAGCAATATTCATTTGTGTTGGATTGACCAGCCTGATATAGGTGATGTTATTGACTGGAAACCGGATGATGAGATTGAAAAATTATATCTGCGCATTCACGGAAGGAATTCAGAAGCATGGAATTCATCAATAAGGAATTTCGGCACTAAGCAGACTTATGCTGAAAAGAGTAACCGTTATAACTATCTATACAATAAAGGCGAAATAATCGAGTTTGTTCAGGTAATCAAAAATTCATTCAAACACCTTAAGGAATTAATTATCATAACCAATAATCACCCAAACGGGAATGCTGTTATAAATGCTTTTGAATTTTTAGAGTATCTTAAGGGAAGCGTCACAATGCCTTCAACAACCGAAAACAGAATGATTGAATTAAAGCGGAAATAAAAAATCCCCTCATCAAAAAGAAAAGGGGACTAATTAATACTTGTTAATTAATTATGGGAGAAGAACTGCAACAGAAATTACAGTTGTCCAAAGACCGGTTTTATCACCTTCTGCTGATTGGGTGATATTGAATGACCTAACAATTTTACCGCTCATCTTATAGATGTTTTCGCGTTCACTCCAATCTGTATCAGGATTGAACTCGACACCAAGAGTAGTGGCTAACATTGTTGCTGCTAAATCTTCAGCATAGTCGCCGGCAATTTTTTCAGTTTCGCCATAAGGATGATGCTCTGAAAGATATCCGTACTGATCCGGGTCTGCAGGAATTGCTACTCCGATTGATGTAGCTATCAGACGGTTAGGTTCATTTGTAGAGTTTCTTGCCATAACGCAGAAAGTAATCTGTCCGGAAGAGAGCAGTTTATAGCCTTCTTCTTTTGTGATGCGTTTACAACCTGCAGGGTAAATACTGCTTACTGTAACAAGATTACATTTTTCTATTCCGGCATTGCGAAGAGCTAACTCAAATGAAGTTAAGTATTCTTTGTGCTTTCCAACACCTTTTGTGAAGAACATTTTAGTCGGGACATACAATATGTCATCTCCTTTCTTTAGGTTAATTAACTTTTATTTTTAAAAATTTACGTTTACCGATTTTAATAATGTGTTCTTGTTTGAATTCAAACATAAGATTAACATCAGTAATTTTAATAGTATCAATAGTAACTCCGCCTTGCTGAATCAATCTTCTTGCTTCAGATTTAGTAGGAGTCAGGTTCCATAGGCTTAATAATTCCAAAACAGGCATCGCTGATGAAGGCGGAGTATATTCTACTGTCTCAATATCATCAGGGATTTCTTTTTTTATGAATAGTTTGTCAAACGCTTCTTCTGCCTGCACCGCAGCCTCGTTGCTGTGATACATCGAAACTATTTTTCTTGCCAATGATCGTTTTATATTACGGGGATTAATATCCGGAGTGGCTAATTGAGCTTTAACTTCTACCAATTCACTCGTTGAAATATTTGTGGCAAGTTCATAATATGTATATATGAGAGTATCTGCTATTGAAAGTGTTTTGCCATACATCTGAGAAGGGGAGTCAGCAAG
>CAIWTC010000469.1 GCA_903915485.1 uncultured Ignavibacteriales bacterium
AAATATATGACCAGTTACTTGCACAGGAAAAAGATTATGATGTGGAAGTGCTTAAAGCAAAAGCTACTCTTTGGGGTGGTGATTCGCTGAATGCTTTGGAACAGTTCAAAACTCTAGTTAAAACAGACACATCAAATTTTGATGCAAAGTTTTATATGGCAGAGGCATACGAGCGATTAAAAAAATATGATGAAGCAAAAGATATTTACAGCTCACTTTTAGTTAATCAGGATGATACCAATAAAGTAGTTCTTCTGAATAAAAGAATCGGTTGGATTCCTAGCGGTAGTGGTGAAGGGTTCCTTTCAAATTTCCCTCTATTTACACGATTGGCCCCAAATATCTCCTATTATTCAGATAACCAAAACTTGTCATCAATGAATTTTGGAGGGTTACTTGAATTTGGATTGACTTCTTATCTTTCATTGGGGGTGTCTTTCAATCGATTGATTTTAACAGGTAATTATCCCGAGTGGGGTGTAACCATATCTAATTATCTTACGACTTCGAAACTGCATGTAATGATAACTCCGACTTACAATTTTATGTTTACATTTGGTTTTGGAAAACTTGCTTACCAAACTTTGGGTAATCGTACCGTGAGTGATTGGGGCTTTAAGTACGAAAAACCGAAAAAGTATTCTATTTCATTACGCCACGAAAACACAGATGCAGTTTATATAATTTCTTCAATGAGCATCATAGACAAAAAAGCTGACATAAATATTTATCGTTCTGAATTTTATTATCAAATAAGTAAACTAGTAAAGTTTGATGGTCATTTTTCATTTCTTAAAATCAATTGTGATATTGATAAGTATTTAGGCCCTATGAATTATGCTAATGACATGAATATCAGATTTGGAAAAAAATACGATGATGAAATAACTGGTGGGTATGAATTCTTATACACGAATTACGCCCATAATCCTAAAGTAAAGTTAGAAAATCCTACTCGTTATCTGACTTTGTATTATTCTCCAAAAAACTTTCAAGCACATTGTATTTGGGGTGAATATGAATATCAAATGGAAGATAATGTGTTGATTACGGGTGGAGGCAAAGTTGGGTATTCGCCTGCAGATAATTTCTTCATTGGAGAGTTGACAGCTAAAATTGAATATAAAATAGGGAGCACATTTGTTGCAAGTGGACGAATTTCTTTAGGAAATTCTTTCAGAGATAGTTTTGTGAGTTATGATGGTAACCAAAATTACCAGTATATATCAGCCTTTCTTTCAGCTTATTGGAGCATTTTTTAGCCTCTCTTAGTATGTTCTGAAATCCGGCAAATATTTATAAATTCTAATCAATTAATTAATACCCCTATTTGGAGTGAGATGACTAATACGGTAATACATTATAGATTTGAATTAAATAGAGCAACGCTATTCCTAGTGGCAGTGATATTTATTTCATTTTTTGCAGCCAACAATCTTTCCGCAAAGGAACTAGATGTTGAGGCTGGCTGTTTATATTTTAAACCCTTGTGTTTGGATGGCAGTGATTCTCTGGCAAATACTGTTCACGGAAACGAATCGACCGGTGATGAATCCGGAATACTGTCTAGCTTTCCATTATACACAAAATTGACTCCTAATGTTTCCTACTATTCGGATAATCAAAAATTTTCCTTAATACGAACAGGTGCACAATTAGAGTTTGGAGTATTTAAGTTCTTAGCCTTTGGAGTTTCATTTAACCGTTTCATATACAGCAACGAGTTTAATACTTCTGCTCCAAATCCTTATTTTACGACTTTTAAGTATAATGTCATTTTAGCACCATCGAAGTATTTGAGCATCGGCGCGGGATTTGGACAACTTGCTTATCAGTATTCAGGAAGCCGAGGAGTGGGCGACTGGAATATCAAATTTGAAAACCCTAATAAAATAGCTTTGAGTTACAAGTATGAAAAAACAGACGGTGTTTCTGTCCTTAATTCAGTTCCACTTGTATATGAGAGAACGATGATTGACAATTCCAAATTTGAATGGCAGTTTCAACTAAGCAAGTTAGTAAAATGTGACGGTCATTTTACTTACCTTAAAATTTTCAGTCCGGATGATGCAAATGCAGAAGTCAAATCACCGGGAATTAATTCTGCAAATGATATTCAAATTAGGTTGGGGAGAAAGTACGGAGAAGATGTTTACGCAGGATATGAGTACCAGTATGTAAATTTCTCACATAAGGCTATTCAGAAACTTTCATATTATCCATATTATAGTGCCTTATATTATTCGCCTAAGAATTTTCAAGCACACTCAATTTGGGGTGAATATGATTCATCTGTTGAAAAAGGCTTCATTACAGCACTTCTGGGGAAAATAGGTTACTCACAAAATGTCAATGATTTTATTGGTGAAATATCTGCAAAAGCAGAATATAAAATCGGTAGGAATTTTATTGCGGCGGCTACAGCATCTTTTGGCAATTCTTTTAGGGACAGTTTTATTAGTACTGATTTAAATCAAAACTATCAGTATCTATCTGTTTCAGTTTCTGCCATTTGGAGCATTGATTGATTATTGTAAATACATTTAATGGAGTAAGAATATTTTATATTTTTACCTCTTAAATTAATTTTATTATCTTCTAAACTCTTATTTATTTTTTTTTTATTACTTATTCGGAGACTCAAGATTTTTATGTTCAAACATAAACACATCGAAACAAATACACATTTACATACGCTAATAATTTTTGCTTTAGTATTTTTATCAACCATTGCCGTATTGAATGCAAAAGATAGAAATACGCAGCCTGCAAATGATGGTAATACAGTTTGGTATTCACCGCTTGCCGTCCAAAATGCTGAGGCAGCGCGGGATGCGTTGGAGTATTCCGGTTATTATGCTGCTAACGGTAAAAAAATTCCCGTAAAAGGAAATATGCAGCAGTTAAAATCTTTCTTCGATGCACTAAATAATGCAAAGTCCAAGAAGGTTCATATTGCTCATTGGGGAGATTCAATCATACTAGGTGATATCATTTCAGAAAGTTTCCGTGAAAATTTCCAAAAACAGTTTGGAGGTAACGGAGTAGGGTTCGTCTCTTTCAATTGTGATGATTATGGAATGAGGAATTCTACCATCGTTAAATTTTCAACTGATTGGAAAGAGGCATCCTTGTTTAAGAGAAATGCCGATAAACTCCCATTGGGAATAAACGGTGCAGTATATATTCCTGAATCAGGTAGCTGGGTTAAATACGAGATTGGCAAAATTTCCCGCACAATGAGAAATTTTGTTACAGCCAGATTGTTTTATGCAAATGCTCCCGGCGGCGGAGTAATTAGATATTCAGCAGGTAATTCTCCTGAGAAGACTGCAAGGTTGGAATCAGGTGCATCTCTTAAAGAGCTAACGATAGAGTTCCCTGCGAATACAACTTCAGTAAAGTTTACTTTCGATAACTGTTCCGGAGGATATTTTTATGGCGTGAGCTTTGAAAATGGGAATGGTGTATATTTAGATAATTTACCTATAAGAGGGAACACGGGCGTTGCGCTTGCAGACCTTCCGATGAGTTTGTTAAAGGAGTTTAATAGTAAACTTAACTTTAAGCTTTTAATTATTAATTTTGGTGTTAATGTTGTTTCTCCTGAACACTCAAATTATATTTGGTATGAGCAGAGGATGGAAAAAGTTATTTCATATTTGAGACAAGCTTTTCCACAGGCCGGGGTGTTGATTATCAGCGTAGGTGATAAGGCTATTAAAAAAGGTACCCGATTTGTTACTGATCCCGGTATACCTTCGCTTCTTAAAACTCAGCAAGCAATTGCAGATAAGAACGGGACTGCATTTTATAGTTTGTTCGATGCAATAGGCGGTGAGAATTCGATAGTTGACTGGGTAGATGCAAATCCACAATTGGCCGCTAAAGATTACTGTCACCTTACTCCTCTTGGAGGAAAAGTTGTAGCGGATAATCTTTTTGAATCTTTAATGAATGAGATGAAAAAACTGAAATAGTTTTGTTAGATATTAATATTAACTTGATACGTGACGGTTTGAAATCGTCACGTATTTTAGTTTTAAATGGGTATATGTTAATAATGATTTCCTGAATTATCGAAATATATTTCGTAGGGACTGAGATTTCAATAAATAAAAAAAATACGACATATGATTTTACAATTTCTTTGGAAATTTAGCTATTTTTGAAACAGTTGTTCGAAATATTTTTCATATCATCGTATTAACGGATGTGGTTTTTAACCAATGACAACATTTTTAAGTGTTATCTGAAAAAATTTTCCAAAGTATTAGACAAATATTGATTCGAACGGGTTTGCATTTGAATAAATCCTTAATTTGAAAGAATAAAAATGTTAAAAATGAAATATATTTTTTTGCGGAATCAATTCGGTTAATTACAAATTCTCGATTTATTTCACTGATTGACTTTGCCTGTTGATACTTATAGATTGAATTGGAGTATTCTCCTTGACTAAATAATGAATCCGCTACAGTAATAAGTTTTAGCGCAATATT